>CACXED010000159.1 GCA_902766575.1 uncultured Ruminococcus sp.
CGCCGCCGTTGTCGGAATCGTTGACGACGCGCAAGGTCTGGAGAAAGAATAAACTATGGTATTAACTGAATTATCGGAACTCATGAGAAATTCCGGTGTGGCAGGCGCGGGCGGCGCGGGATTCCCGTCCTACGCAAAGCTCAACATGGCTGCCGACACCGTGATTCTCAATTGTGCCGAGTGCGAGCCGCTGCTCAAGCTCCACAGACAGGTTCTCGAGAGATATGCGCACGAGATCGTTGAGACGCTGTCGCTGATCGCCGATACTCTTGACGCCGGACGCGTGATCGTCGCGATCAAGCCCGCGTACAAGGAGGCTGTCAAGGCGGTTGAAAAGGTTCTCCCCGAGTTCCCGAAGGCTTCGATCGGCTTTCTGCCCGAGGTCTATCCGGCGGGCGACGAGGTCGTGACGATCTACGAGACTACAGGTCGTGTCGTAAGACCGGGAGCGCTCCCGATCACCGTCGGCTGCATCGTCTACAACGTCGAGACTATCTACAACGTCTGGCGCGCGCTTCACGAGTCTAAGCCGGTCACTGAAAAGTACATAACCATCGCCGGAGAGGTTAAGAACCCCTCCACCTTCAAAGCGCCGCTCGGAACCACCTACGGCGAGCTTATCGAGATGGCAGGCGGAGCTACGGTCTCCGACTACGCTTTGGTCGGCGGCGGTCCCATGACCGGTCCGATCGTCAGAGAGACCGACGTCGTAACAAAGACCTCGAACGCCGTGCTCGTGCTCCCCAAGAACAATTTTGTCATCCAGAAAAAGACTCAGAAAATCAAGATCAGCATGAACCGCGCTATGGCAGCCTGCTGCCAGTGCCGGATGTGTACCGATCTCTGCTCGCGTCATCTGCTCGGACACCCGATCGAGCCGCATCTTTTCATGCGCAGCGCGAGCACCGGCACGACGAGCGATCTCGGTCCGTTCATGAATACCTTCTACTGCTCGGCCTGCGGACTCTGCGAGATGTATGCCTGCGGACAGGGACTCTCCCCGCGCACGCTCATCGGCGAGTGCAAGTCGGGTCTGCGCGCAAACGGCGTCAAGCCAGATCCTAACGTCAAAATGGACGAGGTCGAGCCTAACCGCTCGGGCAGAATGGTACCTGTGGAGCGTCTGACCGCGCGGCTCGGACTCACGGCCTACGACAAGCCCGCTCCGATCTCCGACAAGGAGGTCAAGCCCTCGAGCGTACAGATAAAGCTCAGCCAGTCGATCGGCGTTCCCGCGACAGCTGCCGTCAAGCCGGGCGACAAGGTCAGCGTCGGCGACGTCATCGGAACCGCGGCGGAGGGCAAGCTCTCCATGCCGGTTCACGCGTCGATCTCCGGAACCGTGACCGAGGTCACTCCGAAGTACGTCGTGATCCACGCATAAAATCAGCACGAAAGGAATCAGGTTTTAATAAATGAGTAAAGCAATCGGTATGGTCGAGTGTCAGACGATCTCGACCGGTATTCAGTGCGCGGATCTTATGCTGAAGACAGCCGAGGTCGAAATACTGGAAAGCCAGCCTGTCTGCCCCGGTAAGTACATAATTCTGATAAGCGGCGATCTCAGCGCGGTCAAGGCTTCGGTCGACGCGGCTAAGACGGCTCACAGTCAGAAAATAATCGGCTCGTTCGTGCTCGGCAATCCGCATGAATCCATCTTCCCGGCAATCTACGGCGCGGCTGAGGTCGGAGAGGTCAAGGCGCTCGGCGTCATCGAGACCTTCAACTCGGCTGCGGCTATAGTCGCTGCCGACGCTGCGGCAAAGACCTCGCTCGTGTCGCTTATCGAGCTTCGTCTCGCGCGCGGTATGTGCGGCAAGTCCTATCTGCTTCTGACCGGCGACGTCGCCGCTGTCACCGCTTCTATCGAGCGCGCAGAGCAGGTGGCGTCCGAGGAGGGTATGCTCCTCGACAGCTCTGTCATCCCGAATCCCGACAAGCGTCTCTGGGATTCCATTCTGTAAGCCATGCAGACTTTCAAGGTCAAAACAAAGGTCTGCTTCGGCAAAGACGCTATGAGCGTGCTCGGCGGCTTAACGGACGTGAACGCGGTGATCTTCACCGACGCTTTCATGGTCAAGTCGGGCGCTGCCGACCGCATAGCCTCGTATCTCACCGGCGCGAGATCGGTTAAGATTTTCGGTGAGATCAAGCCCGACCCGCCTATCGAGCTGATAGCCGACGGACTGGCGTTTCTCATCGACGCTGACGCTGACATAGTAGTCGCACTCGGCGGAGGTTCGTCTATCGACGCGGCTAAGGCTACGATTCTGATGGCGAAGCGCTCGGGCTTCAAGAGCGATATAAAGCTGATCGCAATCCCGACGACGAGCGGCACAGGCTCGGAGGTCACGAGCTTTGCGGTCATCACCGACAAAGAAAAGGGCATCAAGTACCCGCTCGTCGACGACGAGCTTCTGCCGGATATCGCGATTCTCGACCCGGAGCTGGTGGTCTCGGCTCCGGCGCGGATCACCGCCGACACCGGCTTCGACGTGATAACTCACGCGCTCGAAGCTTACATCTCGACTGCGGCGAACGACTATTCGGACGCTCTTGCCGAGAAATCGCTCCAGCTCGCGTTCGAGTTTCTGCCGAGAGCCTACGCCGACGGCAGCGATCTTCTCGCGCGTGAGAAGATGCACACCTCGTCCTGCCTTGCCGGAATGGCGTTCAACGCGGTATCGCTCGGAGTGAATCACGGCATTGCGCATCAGCTCGGCGCGAAGTTCCACATTCCGCACGGACGCGCGAACGCTATGCTTCTGCCGCACGTCATGCGCTATAACGCCGACCTGAACGCTAATTTCGGCGCTAAGACCGAGACGGAGGCTTCGGTTCGGCTCGCAAAGATAGCGCGGATGATCGGGCTTTCGGGCGACGATACAAACTCGCTCGTGCTCGCGCTCTGCAAGCATCTGTTCTATATGCTGAAAATGACCGGTACTCCGCTGACGCTTGCCGACGCGGGAGTTTCAAAGGAAGCCTACGAGGCGGTCAAGCCGGCTATCATCGACGCGGCTCTGAGGGACGCCTGCACCGCGACGAATCCGCGGGTAATGACTCCCGACGGTGTCGCGGAGATACTCTCTCACATCGCGATATGGTAAAATAACGCAGGGATCGAGAACTCTCTCTCCCTGCGTTTTTTTGCGATATAACGGTTTTCGAAAGGTTTATAATGAACAACAAATATCTGCGCGCGCTGAGAGCCGCGTTTCCGTATACAGTACCCATTTTCGCGGGCTTCTGGTTCATAGCGCTGACCTATGGAGTCTATATGAACGCCGAGGGCTTCAGCTTCTGGTATCCTTGCCTGATGAGCCTGACGATCTTTGCCGGGTCGATGGAGTTTGTCACGGTAGGGCTGCTGCTCGGGCAGTTCGACCCGGTCGGCGCGCTCTTGATGACGCTGATGATCAACGCCCGGCATCTGTTTTACGGAATTTCAATGCTCGACAGATATCGCGGGACGGGACTGAAAAAGCTCTATCTCATCTTCGGAATGTGCGACGAGAGCTTTTCGATCAACTATACCGCCGACATTCCCGAGGACGTCGACCGGGGCTGGTTCATGTTCTTCGTGACGCTGCTGAATCAGCTCTACTGGGTCTCGGGAGCGACGCTCGGCGGAATTTTCGGCTCGCTTATCAGCTTCAACACCGAGGGGCTCGATTTTGTGATGACCGCGATGTTCGTCGTGATTTTCATGGAGCAGTTCTTAAAGGAGAAGAACCATATCCCGTCGTTTCTGGGGCTGGGAGTTTCGCTTGTCTGCCTGATATTCTTCGGCGCGGACAGGTTCATTATACCGTCGATGTTCGCAATACTCGCGATTCTCAGCGCGGCGCGGCTTGTACGCAGAAAGGACGGCGAGACCGAATGACCTTAACCGAACAGATAATCACGATAGCGATGGTCGTGCTCGGAACGCTGATCACGCGCTTTCTGCCGTTTTTAGTTTTTCCGGCGGGAAAGCCGACGCCGAAATTTGTGCAGTATCTCGGCAAGGTTCTTCCGCCCGCCGTCTTTGGTATGCTGATAATCTACTGCCTGAAAAACGTCAGCGTCTTTGCCGGCAGCCACGGAATCCCCGAGCTTATCGCGATAGCCGTCACCGCCGGACTGCACCTCTGGAAGCGGCAGATGCTGCTGTCGATCGCTGGCGGGACGATAGTCTATATGCTGCTCGTTCAGCTCGTTTTCTGAGCGGATAGCTCGCAGTTTCGTTCAAGCTCGGATAAGAGGGCGATGAACTCCGGCTCGGCGCGGATAAAGTCGTAGCATTTATGGCTGAAATCCTCAATCCGCAGGTCGCAGGCGTTGCCGCGGTAGTTCTTGACGCTTTTGGTTGGGTCGCTGACGACGCGGTTGACCATCGGCGCGGAATAGGCGTATTTTTCGGTCAGCTTTGACGCTTCGACCGCATATTTAACGCTCTGAGCGAGAGCTTCGAGCGTTTTTTCTTTGTCCTTAGCTCTCGCAAAGACGACCGCTTTCCACTCATAGCGCATTGAGAGGTCGTTCGCGTAGAAGCCGACCCGCCCGTCCGGAAAGAGCAGCTTCCAGAGCGAGATTCCGAAGTCGAGCGCCAAAAGCCGTTCCTCGTCGGTACAGTCGAACTTGTTAGTCATATCCGACGCGGCTAACACGGCTTCGAGGATAAGTGAGATGAGATATTCCTGCGTAGCCTTTACGCCCTCCTCGCCGTCCAGAACAAAAGCCCGCAGCCCTTCGCGCGAATTGTAGTGACTGCCGCACATATCGGCGTATTTCAGCGCGTTTTCGGCGTCGCGCATCGAGTAGTAGGTGTAGCAGAGCTGCGAAGCTGCGCTCTCGCGGAGCCGGGAGTCGTTCGATTCGGCGAGAATACGCTCGCCGAGCGCGATCTTCCGCTCGCACAGCTCCTTGGGGTATGGGTAGGTAGAATCGCGCGCGATAGCGTCCATCAGACCGTACATGACCCGGCAGTCGTTCGGGAACTCCCTGTAGGCGTTCTCCCAGAGAGCGATATTCTTATCGTTCTCACCCTTGTTTTTGAGTTGCAGGCTCTCGTCCTGAACGGCTTTGATCCTTTGCTCGATCTGAGCCTTGCCGACGTTCAGCAGCTCGTCGATCGTCACTCCGAAAAAGAGCGCAATGTCGGGCAAAAGGGTGATGTCGGGAAAGCCTTCGCCGCGCTCCCACTTTCCCACCGCCTGAGCGGTGATGCCGAGGTGCGCCGCGAGCGTCTCCTGCGTGACATTTTTAGTATGCCGCAGTGTGCGCAGGGTGTCCTTAAGTGATATTTCCATATCGTTTCTCCTGTTTTTTACTCGATAAGCGCTTATCTGCTTTAATTATAACCGATGCGGCTCAGATTGTCAAGAACCGCTTGGTATAGCAAAAGATGCAAATTACAACCTGCGGTTGATTAAATCGCCCCTCTGTAACCTCGCGCGGAGCAATTATTAACAATTATCCTCTTGAGGGAAGCTGCCCGCTGTGGTATAATAATCGTAACTAACAGAGCCTGTCCCGATCGCCGCGGCTCTGACAGAACTATATTTTTTTCAGTAGAAATCAAGGAGATGTCAGTAAAATGAAATTAGGTATCGTAGGAATGCCGAACGTCGGCAAGAGCACGCTTTTCAACGCAATCACCAACGCCGGAGCCGAGTCGGCGAACTATCCGTTCTGTACCATCGACCCGAACGTCGGCGTCGTCGCCGTTCCGGACAGCCGTCTCGACGTGCTCGCCGAGATGTATCATCCGGAAAAATACACTCCCGCTGTCATTGAGTTCGTCGATATCGCCGGACTTGTCAAGGGCGCGTCCAAGGGCGAGGGGCTCGGAAACAAGTTCCTGTCGCATATCCGCGAGTGCGACGCGATAATTCACGTCGTCCGCTGCTTTGAGGACTCGAACATAATCCACGTCGACGGCAGCGTCGACCCGATGCGCGACCTCGAGACTATCAACATGGAGCTGATCTTCTCCGACCTCGAAATGCTCGAGCGCAGGATCGACCGCGTCCGCAAGGCGCTCAAGGGCGACAAGACTCTCGGCGCGGAGCTTGAGCTGCTCGAAAGGGTCTACGCGGCGCTCGGAGAGGGGAAGAACGCCCGCTCGCTCGACTACACCGAGGATGAGCTCGCTATACTTCAGGACTGCCAGCTCCTCTCGATGAAGCCGGTTATCTACGCCGCTAATATCGGTGAGGACGAGATCGGAAGCGATATGTCCGGAAACGAGGGCTATCAGAAGCTCAAAGCCTATGCCGAGAGCGAAAAATCCCAGATAATGCCTATCTGCGCCGGAATCGAGGCTGAGATCGCGCAGCTCGACGGCGAGGAGAAAACCGAATTTCTGAACGACCTCGGTATCGCCGAGAGCGGACTTGACCGTCTCATCAAGGCAAGCTACGCGCTGCTCGGGCTCATCAGCTACCTGACCGCCGGACCCAAGGAGGTCCGCGCCTGGACGATCACCAAGGGAACAAAGGCTCCGCAGGCCGCCGGAAAGATCCATTCCGACTTTGAGAGAGGCTTCATCCGCGCCGAGGTCATCGGCTTTGACGAGCTCGTCGCCTGCGGCACTATGGCTGCGGCAAAGGAAAAGGGACTCATCCGCAGCGAGGGCAAGGACTATGTGATAAAGGACGGCGATATCGTCCTGTTCCGCTTCAACGTCTGAGACACTTAACGATTATTGGAAAATACTATATAATGTTATTATTTAATGAGAACGTGCTCGAAAACGAGCTCGAGGAACGTATAAATCTTAATTTTCAGCGGCTTTCCGGCGGTAAAGAATATTCGATAGAAAAGCTGTTCCGCGAACCGGGTTATGGCTGGCAGGGAGATTTCGAGGGGCGCGCGCTGCTCGCGTTCGTCTCACAGCATAAACTCGGACACACAACCGACCGCATGGACAATATGCTCAGCCTGATCGAAGAAAAAACCGACGGCAAGCTGTTTTTCGGGCTTCCGACCAAAGACGCTGCGGCTGTTGACGAGCAGCAGCTTTCGGGGCATAGCTGGTATCTCAGAGGGCTTTGCGAGCATTACGAGCTGTTCGGCGACCGGCTGTCCCTCGACGCCGCCCGCGAGACCTTCAGGCAGCTTTATCTGCCGATTTCAGGGAAAATCTCAACCTATCCGACCACATCGCGAACCATGGACGGAGGCGTCTCGGGCAGCAGCTCGACAGTTCAGAACGGGTGGCTGCTTTCGACCGACGTCGGCTGCATTGTCATGTCGCTTGACGGGCTTTCTCATTATTACAAGCTGACAAACGATGTTCGGGCAAAGTCTATCTGCGACGAGCTTGCGGCTTTGCTTGAAACGACCGATATCGAAAAGCTAAGGATGCAGACCCACTGCACTCTGACAGCCGGACGCGGATTGATGCGCCTCTGGGGAATGACCCACGACAGTCGGTATATTTCGCTTGCGGAGAAGATAATGCGGCTCTATGTCAGAAGCGGAATGACCTACATCTATCAGAACTACAACTGGTGGGGACGGCGCGATACCTGGACAGAGCCCTGCGCAATTGTCGATTCTCTGATGCTCTCGGGAGAGCTGTATTCCGCGACTGAGAATCCCGATTATAAGAGACTGGCGGCGCGTATCTGGCATAACGGCTTTTCATCGCTGCAAAGGTCTGACGGCGGCGCGGGAACAGACGTCACGGTGGATTCCGAGCGTCCGGTGCTGAGATCGAAGATGTGGGAAGCGTGGTTCTGCTGCTCAATGCGGCTTGCAGAGGGACTTTATTATGCCGATACACATCGCGAGCTGTTAGAACCTGAAATCTGTGGCAAGCCGCACAAGGACCCGCTCGGACGCTGGATGGACGGAGATATCATATACGCTTCAATGCCTGAAAAATACCGAACGGATCTGGTGGATACTCCGGACGGCGTGCTTTCTCCGCTCGCCAAATATTACAAAATTCCCAAAGCCGAGGCGGAGGCTCTCGAGCAGCGGGTCGTGTTCAATTAAGGCAATACCGCACAATTCTAAGTGCGCAGATGCGATGACTTGCTTCGCAAGTCGTAAATTTCTTTCGTCAGACGATACAAAAATTCGCAGGCAGGGTACCGCCCCTGTCAAGAATTTTTGTGAAGTATGACGGAAAAAGGGCAAGCAGATGCGTGCTTAAG
>CACXED010000160.1 GCA_902766575.1 uncultured Ruminococcus sp.
GAATTTGTGGGTGGTTTTGCGCAGCAAAATCACTGATGAAATCAGTGAAAGCCACAAAAACCGGGCGTGAAAATTTATTTTCACGCTGACCTCCAAATCATTCAGTCACCGGGTAGCTTACGAAGATATAGTCGCCGAGATCGAAATATCTGAAATCGGACGGGAAATTTATGCTTCCCTTCTTGTCCTTGAGATAATTCGCGACGAAGATATCGACGCAGGCGGAAACTCCGCTCTTTGCGCTTGAGGTGAAGATGAGCTTCCCGTCCGAGACGGTGATCTCGTGTACCGCGTCGGCGCTCGCTTTTTTGTCCGAGATAACAAACGCCGCGTTGGCGTCCGAGCCGCTTTTGATCTCAAGCATCAGACCCGTGCGGTCATAGATGGTCTGCCGGAGATTTTCAGCCGATTCCAGGACCTTTTTTCCGGCATTTTCGGGGATCAGGATCGTGCGCGAAGCGTCGAGCTTCTTCATTTCGATGTAGAGCCCGGGAATATCGTACTGGTGATGGACGACATACTCGTATCCGACCGGTACGCTGATGCTGCCGTCGGAGCTGTCGACAAATTCGGAGATGAAATAATCGACTGCGAGCGACGTGCCCTCGTCCGTACCGCCGATCAGGAATATTTTACCGTTATTTTCCTTAATTATGTATCCCGTCTTGCCGAGCCCTATCCGGTCGAACTGTCCCTCCGACTCGCGGAGAGTTTTTCCGACGATTATTTCGTGCTCATAGACCGGATTTTTCTCCCAGTCGGTGGAGATACCGACCTCAGCTCCGGATTTTTCGTTGAGCTCGCGTCTCAGCTTTACCGCGTATGAAGTAATATCCTGATTTGAATAATCGCTTCGGATGATATAAAAATCCGTCGTACCCTGATCGGCGATGCAGAGCATCGGAGCCTCGGGAACCTCCGGCTCGTCAGGCTCGGCGTCCGCGCAGGCCGCGAGCGAGAAAGCAAGGCTCAGCGTCAGGATAATGCTCATACGGCGCAATAAACCGATCATCAGATTCGCCTCCTTATGTATTCCATTGTACTATTATATCACAAATGCGCAACATTTTCAACACATTTATGATATTTCGATATAGAAAAGAGGCAAGTATTTTTGTGCATTTTAACACAAACGCGCTGAAGCCGACCTGTAAATGTCATACAACCTGAAAAATGTAAAATTTCAGATAATCGGTCTCGGGGACTCCCCAGAGTATCGGGTGATCGGGCGCCTGCTGACGGGCTTCGATCTGTCTCAGCTCAACTCCCGCGTCCCTTGCCGCCGACGCGAGCATCTTCAGAAAGAGCTGATTCTCCATAAAATGCGAGCAGGAGCAGGTTGCGAGATATCCTCCGCGCGGCAGGAGCTTCATCGCGCGGAAGTTGATCTCCTTGTATCCCCGAGACGCCGAGTCGACCGTTTTCCTCGATTTCGTGAAGGCCGGCGGGTCGAGGATGATGAAATCGTAGTCCCGGCTGTGGGAATCGCAGAGCCTGGTGAGCAGCTCGAACACGTCGGCGCAGAGGAAGTCCATGCGGTCGGTCAGATTGTTCCGTTCGGCGTTGGCCCGGGCGAGGTCTATCGCCGTCTGAGAGATGTCGACGGCTGTTACCCGCTCGGCTCCGCCCGCCGCCGCGTTAAGCGCAAAGGAGCCGGTGTGCGTGAAGCAGTCGAGCACCTGTCTTCCCTTTGCGATCCGGGCGATCTCACGGCGGTTGTACTTCTGGTCGAGGAAAAATCCGGTTTTCTGACCGTTTTCGACGTCGACCGCGTAGAATATTCCGTTCTCGCAGATCTCGGTGACAGGCACGCCGGAGTGCGGCACGCCCTCGAACCAGCCCTTGAACTGCTCGAGCCCCTCAAGCTCGCGGATCTGAACATCGTTCCGCTCGTAGATACCGCGAATCTCAACGCCCTCGGAGCTCAGCACGTCGGCGATGATCGGGAAAAGGCGGGATTTCAGCCTCTCCATGCCGATCGAAAGGGTCTGCGTCACGACGATGTCGCTGAACAGATCGACGGTCAGCCCGGGAAAGTGGTCAGCCTCGCCGAAGATCAGGCGGCAGGCGCTCGCGTCGGCTCCCATGACTGCCTTCCGGTAGTCATAGGCGTACTTTACTCGCCGTCTCCAGAAAGCGTCGTCGAATTTGTCATTGGCGTTTCTCGACAAAATCCTGATGCGGATTTTGGACTTTTCGCTGAAAATTCCGGTTCCGAGATAGCGTCCCTTGTCGCTGACTACATCGACGAGCGAGCCGTTTTCAAAGCTCTCGGGGACAAGCCGCTGCACCTCTGTGTCGTAGACCCACGGATGCCCGTTCTCTATCGCCGCCTGAGCCTTGCGCGAGACGACCGCCGCCGGAAATTCTCTGTCAATATTCATAGCTTCTCCTAAATTTTACGCGCTTTGGCGTCATTCGAGGTCGATCTTCATCTGCGGAGCTTCGAGCAGCACCGGCGTTGCGGGGAGCTTGCTCTTGACGCATTTTGATATGTTTGGATAATTATTGTCCGCTCCGATGCTGACTCTGACGATCCTCTGCTTCGGCTTGAGATTCATGAGCTGAACGCCGCCCGCCGAGCGGGTCGTTTTTATCGGAATAAGCCCGGAGCTTATCACGATCGCGCGGTTCTGGTCGTTGACGAGCATGAGCTCGAGCGGCTCGCGCTCGTGGATTATCGCAGCGGCCGGAGATGCGTCCGAGAACGCTCCGGTCAGCTTGCGGCGGTTGGTTTTGGTCTGGTAGGAGAGCGTCGGTATTCTGATGCCCTTGCCGTTTTCGAAGATGAAAATTATATTCTCCGACTCGCGGTATTCGTCGATGATAGCCATTCCGACCACCCGCTCGCCGTCGTCGAAGCCGAGCTTCGCAGGCACATACTCGCCGAGCTGAGACGCTTTCGCCTGGTCGAACTCGGAGATCCGCGTCTTGTAGCACTGTGCTTTGTCACTGAAAAAGAGCACCTCGGAGGAGTTATCCGCGTCTCGCTCGACCATCATCTCGTCGCCGTCCTTGAACTTGTGCTCGTCGTTGCCGCGGAGCGACTGCTGAGTTATTTTCTTGAGATAGCCCTCGCGGGAGAGGCAGACGCGAACGGTGTAGCTCTCGACTTCCGGCTCGGGCTCGGGCTCGATAATCTCGTCGGCGTAGATGAGCTGGGTCATGCGCGGCTTTGCGTATTTTTTCTTGACCTCGCGCAGCTCGGAAGCGATGTGGTCGCGGATCTTGATATCGTCGCCGATCTTGGCCTTCAGCTCGTCGATCTCGGCGCGCAGCGACTCGATCTCCTGGATACGATTGATGATATACTCGCGGTTCAGGTTGCGGAGCTTGATCTCGGCGATGTACTCAGCCTGAATCCGGTCGATGCCGAAGCCCTCCATCAGGTTCGGGACTACGTCGTCCTCGCGCTCGGTCTCTCGGACTATGCGTATCGCCTTGTCGATGTCGAGCAGTATCTTCCCGAGTCCGAGGAGCAGATGCAGCTTTTCCTGCTTCTTCTGCAGATCGAAGGACAGCTCGCGCCGCACGCAGCTCATGCGGAAGGCTATCCACTCTTTCAGGATGCCGATGACGCCGAGCTGCTTTGGCGTTCCGTCGATCAGGACGTTGAAATTGCAGGAGAAATCGTCCTCAAGCGGCGTCAGCTTGTAGAGCTTTGCCATCAGCTTGTCGGGATCGACGCCGCGTCTGAGGTCGAGGGTCAGCTTGAAGCCCGAGAGGTCGATCTCGTCGCGGAAATCGGTGATCTCCTTGAGCTTGCCCTCCTTGACGAGGTCGCCGATGCGCTTCATGATAAGCTCTATCGACGTCGAATAGGGTATCTGCACGATGTCGATGCAGTTGTCCTTTTTTTCGTAGACATAGCGGGCTCTGAGCGTGAAATTCCCGCGCCCGGTCTCGTAGATCGAGCGGAATTTCTCCCGGTCGTAGAGTAAAAAACCGCCGCCCGGAAAGTCGGGCGCCTTGATGATATCAAGCATTTTGTCGACCGAGGTATCGGGCTTTCTGAGCAGCTGGATCGTTCCGTCGCAGATCTCTGCGAGATTGAACGAGCAGATGTTCGTCGTCATTCCGACCGCGATGCCGAGATTCGGCGAGACGAGCACGTTCGGGAAGGTCGTCGGCAGCAGCAGCGGCTCCTTCATCGTCGCGTCGTAGTTGTCGACGAGATCGACCGCGTTCCTGTCGATGCCGCGGAACAGCTCGGCGGCGAAGGGATCGAGCTTTACCTCGGTATATCGTGCCGCGGCGTAAGCCATATCGCGGCTGTACTGCTTGCCGAAGCTGCCCTTTGAGTCGATGAACGGGTGCAGCAGCGACTCATTTCCGCGGGTCAGACGGACGAGCGTCTCATAGATCGCCGCGTCGCCGTGAGGATTGAGCTTCATCGTCTGACCGACGACGTTGGCGGACTTCGTTCTCGAACCGGTCAGAAGCCCCATTTTGTACATCGTGTACAATAATTTCCGGTGCGACGGCTTGAATCCATCTATTTCGGGGATTGAGCGCTCGCGGATGACGTACATCGCGTAGGGCATGAAGTTCGACCTGACGGTGTCGGTGATCGGCTGGTCGGTAATCTCCGCGCTTATTCCGGAGGCGATATGCTCGGTTTCACTGGATTTCCTTGCCATTTGTACCTTCCTTAACTATCATCAGTTTAATTTTATAATGTCATAACCGGCGGCTTTTATGAAGCGGTTGTAGACCGCAAGCCCGATGCCGCCGCGCTCGGGAAGTCTTGCGTAGAAGATCCCGCAGCCCTTGCCGTCGACCTCGCGGAGCTTTGCAAAAAGCTCGTGCGCCTCGGTCTTGCTGCCTTCGCCGAGCGTCAGCAGCTCGGCTCCCGAATCGCGGAGCAGAGCGGCGTCAGAGTCGCTGACCAGCGCTCCGATGTGCTCGCCCCGAGCCTTTTCGCGGACAAAATCGATGAATTTTTCGCGGTCGGAGTCGACAAGAACGACCTTGGTGTCGGGCGCGTAGTGCCTGTATTTCATTCCGGGCGCGAGCGGGCGTTCCCCCTCGGCGAGCTTCTCCTGCACCGCCTTGTCGAGACGAACCTCGCAGACCTCGGAGAGCATCTCGACAGTGACTCCTCCGGGACGCAGTACGGTCAGATGATCCTCGCCGAGCTGGACTATCGTCGACTCGACGCCGATGTCGCAGGGACCGCCGTCGATTATCATATCTATTCTGCCGTCCATATCGTCGCGGACGTGAGCGGCAGTGGTCGGGCTGGGCTTGCCCGAACGGTTAGCGCTCGGAGCGGCGACCGGAACTCCCGCGGCTTCGATCAGCGCGCGGGCGTTTTCGTCCGACGGGAGCCGCACGGCTACGGTGTTAAGCCCTCCGGTGACGGTGAGCGGTATGCAGTCGCGCTTCGGGAGTATCATAGTCAGCGGCCCGGGCAGAAATTTCTCGGCGAGCCGATAGAACATTTCGTTTGTAAAGCAGTATTTTTCCGCGTCCTCGACC
>CACXED010000161.1 GCA_902766575.1 uncultured Ruminococcus sp.
GCGCTGTCACATTCTCCGGCGATGATCGAATAGCGTCCGTGATCCTGATCGATTCTGGCGACCGTGTAATGTCCTTCATTTACTTGGAACCACTCCCGCATATTTTTACAATAGCAGGGCTCGTTCTTGCGGTGCAGGGAATGCGCAAACGGGCCGCAGTGCCAGAGCAGCTCCACGTTCCGATCCGACGGGTGTCTGGTCGTGAACTCGCCGAGGAAGGGCGCAGCTTCTCCGAAAGCGAGACTTTTCAGCAGCACCTGAGTCATCGCCGCGTGCATATCGCTTTCGCAGCTGATAACATAGCCCATATCGGCTAAAATTCCATAAGAAGTGCAGGGCATAGCGCCGACCAGCTGCTGCATCGCTGTCCAGCACTCCGCGGAGATGGCGTTCAGCTTGTACTCCTCAAAAATCTCCTGATACATCAGGACGAAAGCCCACATCTTTTCAAGGTTAGGTTCGGAGTCGCCGTCAATTTCGTACATCTCGCGGATCCGATTCGCTCCGAGCTTCAATTCCTCTTTTCGGGTCTCTAAAATCGTATTGAATTTGTCGCGGATAACGGCTAAATTTATCGGAATGACGTGAATGTCAAACTCCTCCATCAACTGCCCCTCGTTGAAGATCACGGAGCAGAAGGGCTTCGGACGCAAGCCGACCTGAGCAATTCTCATACCGACGAAATTCCTGACGGCGCAGACCACTCGGGTGAACTCGTCAAATTTTCGCTTCAGCCGCTCATCGTCAATATAGCAGTTCTCGATATAGGTAAAAGGGATATTCATGCGCAGAAGCTGACGGCTCATGGCGAAAATTCCGCACTGTGTATCGGTCATTCTGAGCCCATCCGGGAAGAAGGAATCGTCCTGCGGCCCCCAGAGCAGCACGGGCTTTCCCATTTTCTTAGCAAGCGCTCCTGCAGCCTCCTCGTTGCCGAAGTTAGCCGGGATAAGGAATATCGCGTCAACGCCGTTTTTGCTAAAATGCTCCGCGACCTTATCAACATCGTCAAGCGACCATAAAACCTCAACGTCTATAACGCCCTTGAGGTCGACAAACGAGACGTGCTCGCTTGCGAAGTGCTCCTCGATATACGCAACCGTCCTGCGTCCGCGCTCCTCGGCGTATTCCCAGTTGAACATTCCCGGTCTCGGCGTGCAGTCGCGTCTCAGCGGCACGAGACCGATTTTCACATTAAATTTAAGCATAAAATTCTCCATCATATCCCCCGCCTGTAACGCTCGGCGCGGCGGTTAATTTTCTCGTAATCAATCTTTCCAGTCGCAAGGAATTTTTCAAGTGTATCGACGTCAGGTATCCCGGCTCTGCCGCCCATCTGAGTGCATTTTATCGAGGAGACGCCGGTCGCGTATCTCGCCGCGCTGACGACGTCCATACCTTTCAGATAAGCCGTATCAAACGCTCCGTGGTAAACATCGCCCGCGCCGGTCGTATCGACGACCGGTACGTCCATGGCGGGAACAGAGAATGTGTTCTCACCGTAAACGCCCATCGAGCCCTCCGCGCCGAATGTGAATATCACAATTTCCGCGCCCTTTTT
Organism: uncultured Ruminococcus sp.; assembly: GCA_902766575.1. GTDB lineage: Bacteria > Bacillota > Clostridia > Oscillospirales > CAG-272 > Flemingiibacterium. Next base: position 1,562 of record CACXED010000161.1, read on the forward strand.
CTGAACATGGCGCATGACCTCGAACCTTTCCTCGTCCGAGAGACCTTTTGAAACATCTATTCCGAGCGACTCGGCAAGCCCGTTGAAATAATACTCGGAGCCGATGAAAATATCGAAAATATCGTAATTTTCGTATACATAGGGCTTGTAGTAAGCCGCGTCGACGCTGACCTTTCCTCCGGCGGAGTGGATTATATCCGCGGCTTTTCTAATGCCCTCGTTGACGAAGCCGACGTGAAGCATACGCGCCGAGCGGATATAGTCCTCGTCAATGTCCTCAGGCTCAAGCTCCCGGCACTCTCCCGGACGGCTGATGATCGTTTTCTTTTTGTCTGCGCGCTCGGTGATGCAGAGGCAGAAATTGCTGCGCTTGCCCTTTTCGACGATAAGATGAGAGGTATCGACATTGTTGAACCTGAAATCCTCCGCGATCATTCTGCCGAAAATGTCGTCGCCCACCACGCCGCAGAACGAAGCTCTCATTCCGAGATTTCCGGCGGCGCATAAAGCAGTCGCGACCCATCCGCCGCCCTGAAAGCAGCAGTCGTACATCCGGCTGCTGACAGTCTGCGGCATTTTTTCAAGCTCGACCACTAAATCCTGCCCGGGAGTAGCGAGCCCAATTATATCAAATTTTTTCTCCATAATCGCTCCTTAAGGTACGAGCGAGATGAGCTTGTAGTCGTAATATTCCTCCATCGACCACTTTGATTTGTCGCAGCCTATGCCCGACTGCTTAAGTCCCGGATGGGGAGTAAACTCGCTTCCGACGCCGCCGTTGACGAATATCTCTCCGGCTTCGAGCGTCTCGAAAGCCTTTGCGATCTGGCGCGCGTCGTGCCCGAAGAAATACGCGGACAGCCCGAAGATAGTGTCGTTCGCCTTTGCGAGCGCGTCGTCGAAATCCGAGAAGGACTGCAACGGAATAATCGGCCCGAAAATCTCCTCCTTTGAAACGCGCATATCGTCGGTCACGTCGGTCAGCAGAGCGGGCGTTATATAGCTGCCCTTTGAAAACTCCGCGGGAATTTCGCCGCCCATAATAAGCTTTGCGCCGCTCTTAACCGCGTCGTCGATGAGCTCCAGCATACGGTCGCGCGCCGCGGTGTTGATGACCGGGCCCATAACATAGCCCTCGTCCTTGTAGCGTCCGAGCTTCACCTTTGAAAGCTCCTTTGCGACCTTTTCGCAAAGCTCGGAGTAAATGCTTTCGTGGATGTAGATTCGGTTGTAATTGACGCAGGTCTGTCCGGCAAAGCCGACCTTTTTCGCGACGATATTCGCGGCGGTTTCATCAAGATTGGCGTCGGGCATTACGATCACCGGCGCGTTGCCGCCGAGCTCAAGCGAATACTTTTTGAGCGACGACGCTCCCTGCTTCATAACCGCAAGTCCGGTTTCATACGAGCCTATCAGGGTTATCATGCGCGGAATGTCGCTCTCGTTGAGCGTTTTTGCGACCTCGTTCGACGGCCCGGAGATGATATTTATCACGCCTGCCGGGAAGCCGATCTTCTCGGCAATCACGCCGAGATAGAGCGTCGCGAGAGGGGTTTCGCTCGACGGCTTGATAATGCAGGTGCAGCCCGAAGCCACCGCCGGCGCGAGCTTGATGCTCGCGTTGCCGAGCGGATAGTTCCACGCGATATGACCGACCGTAACTCCGAGGGGTCTGCGCGTCACGATGTGGTAGTTCTCTCTGCCGTTCACATACTGGGTTGGCAGAACCTCGCCGTCGATGCGCTTTGCCTCCTCGGCGTAGTAGGAAAGACTTGTGAGCAGCCAGTCCACGTCGCCGCAGGCAGCCGCGTAGGGTCTGCCCGATTCGAAGGAGACGAGGTCGATCAGCTTATCCCGCTCCGCTGTGCAGGCGGCTTTCAGCTTCATGAGCCAGTTATAGCGCTCGTTTACCGGCGTTTTTGACCAGATTTTGAAAGCCTCAGCCGCGGCGCTCAGCGCCTCCTTTGCCTGCTCGGCGTTCGCGCAGCCGACCGTGTCGATGACCTCGCCGGTCGATGGGTCGTAAACCTCGGCGATTTTTCCCTTGCCGTCAACTAATTTTCCGTTTATGTATTGTCTGAACATAACTTTCACCTCTTAAAGCTGGTCAGCTCTCAGCTGATCGGCTCTGAGCTGATTTCTGAATCCCTTAAGCCCGCGAGCGCCGATGAATTTCGCGTTTGAACCGAGTTCCTCCTCTATTTCAAGGAAACGGTTGCCGCGCGGGCCTATCGCGCTCTCTCTTATCGAGCCCGCGTTGATTCCTACGGCGTAGTCGGCGATAGCTTCGCCCTCGCCGCGGCTGTCGGAGGGCATGACTGCGTAGCCGAATTTATACGCGTACTGAATCATTTCAAGCGCTTCGGATATTGTTCCGACCTGATTGACCTTGAGCAGAACGGCGTTCGCCGCGCCCTTTGAAATGCCGTAGGCGACGCGCTCGGGATTGGTCGTAAAGAGGTCGTCGCCGACGATCTGAATACCGCTCTCCTTGGTGAGCGCCGCTGTGGTTTCATAATCGTCCTCGTTGAACGGGTCTTCGATTATTACAAACGGATAGTCCCTTATTATCCGCATATAAAAATCGTAGAGCTGTTCCTTGGTTTTCGGCGTGCGGTCGAACAGTCCGTAATATTTGCCGTCCTCTTTGTTGTGGTAGGTGTCGGTAGCGACGTCCATCTGGAAGCCGATTCTGCCGTCATAGCCCGCCTCGCGGATGGTTTTCAGCATATCCTCCCAGATTTCGCGGTCGCAGCTGTAGATTCCCGCCGGAATCGAGATGAAATCGCGGATATTCGGCAGTCCTCCGAATTTTTTCTTCATCTTCTCCGCCCAGCGGGTATGAATCTCCCAGCAGGCGTAGGACGCGTCGGCGAAGCTGTCGAAGCCGTACGCCATGATCGACATCGTAGGCTTTCCGCCCGGAGTGGTGATTCCTCCGCCGTAGCGCTCGTCTCCCGCCGCCATCGCTACGCCGGGAACTGGCAGATACATAGCGTTCGCGCCGCCGATATGACGATAGAGCGGTATGCCGAGCGAAGCCGCTCCGGCTTTCAGAATCGCCGCCGAGACTGCCGCGACCGCGTTCCCGCCGAAAGCCGCCTTGGCGTTCGGCGCGAGAGAAAGCAGTATCCGATCGGCTTCAAGCTGATTCGCCGCGTCGACTCCGATCATTTTCGGCGCGATTTCGTTGTTGACGCGCTCGGCAGCCCTTGTCACGCCCTTGCCGCGGAATTTTGTCCCGCCGTCGAACTGAAATTCTACCTCATGTGTTCCGACCGATATGCCGGAGGTACACAAAGCTCTGCCGACCGCGCCGTTTTCGGTCGTGACTATAGCCTCGACGCCCACATTCCCGCGGTTTGTGTAAACCTGATGGGCTTTTATTGATTTTATTGCAGTTCTATCCATTATGCTTTTCCTCAAATATTACTAATATATATAATACGCAAATCGAGCGCCGATACGTTGCTTTTCGCGTCAACGCCGCAGTTCAGCTTCCAGAGCGGTTCGGAGGTGCCGTGGGTTTTCAATGCCTCGAAAAGATCAATTCCGGCACGTCTGGCCTCGTCCGCCGTGTAGCCGTCAATTACAGCTCCGGCGAGACATTCGGGCGCGCCGGGATAGCCAAAACCGCCCGGGCCATCCGTTCCGTCGGTATCGACCGCGCCGATAACTATGCTTTTGCTCCCGGCGATCCTCGTCGCCGCGGCGATGCAGTATTCCTGATTCCTGCCGCCGATACCCTTTTCCCTGCCGACGGTAACGACATTCTCTCCCGACGACATCAGGACGATCGGCGCGCTGAACGGCTCGCCCGAGCGCTCGGAGCTGAGAGCGATTCCCGCATCGACAAATCCGGTTTCACGAGCCTCAGCCTGCGTATACTCCGAGAGCATAATACACCTCACGCCGAGCTCCTCGGCACGTCTGCGGACAGCCGGATATACGGTGGAATCCTTGAAAATGAGACCGAAGAATCTGCATCCGAGACTCTCGTATTCCTCAATGCTCATATTCTCTGTCGAATCGTCGCCGCGCAGAAGATGCTGTTTGATCGAATCGGGCGTTCTGTCCCATGCGTCGTGCTTTTTGATTATTTCTATGCAGTCGCGAAAGGTCGAAGCCGCCGCGACCGTCGGGAAGAAAGTATTGACCCTCAGCATATCGAAATAACTGACGCGGACGATCGGCGTATCGGTCTTTGACGGGTCGGCGGTCACGGTATTGACTACCGTCGCGGGCAGGAGCTTTCGAAGCAGTCTGCCGCCCTTGAACCGGTCGATATGTGTGCGAATCTGATTGAGCTCTCCGGTAGCCACGCCTTTTTCTATCTGCATCATGCGGGTGAACTCCGCTATATCGTCAATCGAAATTCCCTTTTCCGGATATGTGAGCAGCGAGCCGCATCCGCTGCCGAACACGGTGAACACAAGGTCGCGCCCGGTAAGTCCGTTTGTCAGCTCCTCAATCCTCTTGCAGCCCTCGACGCAGCACTCGTCCGGCACCGGATGCCCGGCGAGCGTCACGCCGATTTTTTTGCAGATAATTTCCTCTCCGTGCTTCGCAATAACGTGTCCGGCTGTCAGAACGTCGCCGAGCGCTTCTTCAAAGCCGAGCGCCGCGCGCTGAACGCCCTTTGCCGCTCCGATGACGAAAACGCGGTCATAATCCCTGAGGTCAAGCTCCAGCGGTCCGGAGTGTGGGTCGCCTTTCATCTCAAAGCCGACGGTGTTCAGGATTATTTTCCCGTCTTCAACCTTGATGAGCTTTTTGACGCGGTAGTACGGGTCGATTGAATCAAGTCCCGCGTCGAGCAGCTCGGTCACGATTTTTCTGCCGCTCACATTGCCGTGGGAGACAAGCGCGGACTTATTGTTTATTCTCATAACTAAAACAGAGTATTGTCGGGGTCAGGCGCTTCGCCGCAGCTTCCGACAAGCCCGGCGATAACCTTCATATCCCCGTCGGTCAGCTCGAAATCGAATATCTCGGCGTTTTCCTTTATTCTCATCGGGTTCGCGGATTTCGGCAGCGGCAGAAAGCCCATCTGCAAGCTCCATCTGAGACAAATCTGACCTATAGTTCTGCCGTATTTCGCCGAGAGCCTTTTCATCTCCTCATTACCGAACACCGCGCCCGTTCCGAAAGGACTGTAGCCTTCCGCGAGTATTCTGTTTTCTTTGCAGTAGCCGACCACCTCGGGCTGAGTTATGCCCGGGCAGAGCTTCAGCTGATTCACCATAGGCTTGATTTCGGCGGTTTTCATAAGCGTTTCGATATGGTGCGGCATAAAATTGCTGACGCCGATCGCCCTGATTTTGCCAGCTTTGTACAGCTCCTCGAACGCCGCCCACGTTCCGGCGGTCGATTCCTCCCAATGGGTGCGGAACTGCACAGGATTCGGCCAGTGTATCAGATAGAGGTCGAGATACTCAAGCCCCAGCCGCTCCATCGAGCCCTCGAACGCTTCAAGCGTCGCCTTGTAGCCGTGAGCGGCGTTTCTGAGCTTTGTGGTGACGAAGATTTCCTCGCGCTTAAGACCGCACGAAGCTATCGCCGCGCCTACGCCGCGCTCGTTGCCGTAAGCGGCTGCGGTGTCTATCAGTCTGTAGCCGAGCGAGAGTGCGGAAAGCACGGCGTTCTTGGCGGTTTCGTCGGGCGACTGCCATGTGCCGAGCCCTACGCAGGGGATTTCAACTCCGTTATACAGCTTAAACGTATCCTTTAATGATTTCACGGTTCATTCTCCTTACAAACAGGTATAACCGCCGTCTACAGGCAGATAGGTTCCGGTGGTGAAGCTGGACAAATCGCTCGCAAAGTAGAGCGCGAGCCCTACCATTTCCTCCGGCTCGGCGACTCTGCCCATAGGCGTGCCGCCTATCCACTTTTTTACAGCCGGGTCGTCGGGCGTATCGAGCCGCTTTCTGGTGAGCGGAGTGCGGGTAAAGCCGGGCGCAATCGCGTTCACACGTATTCCGCGTTTGGCCCACTCGTTCGCAAGGCATTTTGTGAGCATTATCACTCCCGCCTTTGAGCTGTTATATGCGCACTGCTGCTGCGGCAGCGGATTGACGATCAGTCCCGACATCGAGGCGATATTGACGATATTTCCTCCGCCCTGTTCGAGCATTATACTTCCGACCTCGCGGCACATGAGAAACGTACCGGTCAGGTTTACGCTCAGTATGCGCTGCCAGACCTCGAGCGGCATAGCCTCCGCGGGAGCTAATTTGTTTATCCCGGCGTTATTGACGAGTATGTCAATTCGTCCGTACTTTTCCTTGACGAGCGCGGCGAGCCTTTTCACCGATGCTTCGTCGGATACATCGGTATGTATGCAGGTGCAGTCAACGCCGTATTCCTTTACGAGCTTTTCGGCGTTCGGAAATTCCTCGTCCATGATTCCGGCGATGACTATATTCGCGCCGCATTTTGCAAATCCGCGCGCGAGCTCCAAGCCGATGCCGCGCTCCGCTCCGGTAACGATCACTGTTTTTCCCGAAAAATCAAACTTTACAGAGTCTGACATATTTTTTCTTCCTCATTATTTAACTCTGCGGACTTCGAGCACGTCGTTTATCGTCCGGCGGGTATTTTTGACGATCATCTCGTAGTTCTTCTCGTTCGCGGCGTTATTTTCCGCGAACATCCAGTCTCCGCCGGATGCGAGAACGTAATCAATCCCCGCAAACGGCAGGAAGTTCTTCCCGTTGAGACCGCCCGTGACCACCCACTCGACCTTACCGAACGGCCCGCCGTGATACTGAGCGAGAATATCCGCTCCTCCAAGCTGATATATCGGGAAGAATTTCAGTATGCTTATACCGTAGTTGAGCGCGATCGAGATATCGCTCGCGGTGACGCAGCCCGGAAGAATCGGTATATTCTTCTTCAGCGCGAACTCGACGACCTCGGGAACCAGACCGGGTGCGACGAAGAATCTGGCTCCCGCGTCGATAGCCTCCTCGGCGTCGCGGATTGAGATAACCGAGCCCGCTCCGACGATGACCTCCGGCGCGTCTGTGGCTATCTTCTTTATCCGGTTGAGCGAGCTCTCGTCTCTGTGGAGCAGAACCTCGCAGACGGGAAGTCCTCCCTCGGCAAGCGCGTGAGCCGCGTCAGCCGCGAAATCGACCTCCGGCGCGACCATTATCGGGCAGATGCCGGTCGTTTTCAGAATACCGTACATGATCTTATCCATAATATTCAGTCCCTCTTTCATTCAATAAAATTTAATTTGATGCCGTTCATTTCCGAAAGCCCGGTGAGGCTTTTTACCATCGCGTCGGTCAGTTCAAGCTCGCCGGACGCTGTCGCTTTCTTGCGCTTTTCCCATTCCATCTCTCCCGGCAGCCAGATACGATCGCAGCCGACCGCCTTGGGCGACTGATGCAGCTCGTCCGCGAGCTTTTGCATACGGGCAATGAACTGCTCATACGGGAGCATCTGAGAGATATCTATCGCTATGAACGCGTGTCCCACATTGTTGGTCGACGACATATCGAGATTCCAGCTTGCGACCTCGCCGAGCATTCCGGCTCCGGTCACGACCGAGGAGAGCAGCTCGACAAGTACCGCAAGTCCGTAGCCCTTATGAGCCGCCATCGGCTGCAGGCTCGCTTTCTTCGGGAATTTGTCCGCGTCTGTGGTAGGCAGACCGTTTTCGTCGACGAGCCATGTGTCGGGGATAGGCTGACCCTTTTCCTTTGCGGAAATGACCTTGAGAGCCGCCACGTTGCTCAGAGCGATATCGAGGAACAGGCTCGTTCCGTCTCCGAGCGGCGCCGCGAACGAGAAGGGATTTGTTCCGATCGCTTTGCTTCTGCCGCCCGGAACCGCTATGACCGGGTCGGCGTTGCTCATGGACAATCCGATCATTCCCTCAGAGGCGGCAAGATTTGCGTAGTAGCCGGCCGCGCCGAAATGGCAGCTGTTATGTACTCCGACATAAGCGATTCCGGTCTCCTTAGCCTTTTTGATGGCTGACTTCATCGCCTTGCAGCCCGAGACCATTCCCAGCGCCTTGTTTCCGTTGATTATTGCCCATGCCGGGCCTTCGCGGTCTATTGTCGGCTCGGCGTGCGGGTCAAGCCCGCCAGCCTGCATTTTCTGTATATACTGATACAGATTTTTTGTGCCGTGGGTCATAACTCCGAAGGTATCGGTCGTTATAAGGACGTCCGCGGCTTCGGCTGCGTTCTCAGAGCTGACGCCGGCTGCGACGAGGGAGTCGACAGCAAATTTCCTGAGCGAGCCGAGCTTGATTCTTTTCATTTGCAAATCAGATCCTTTCATAACGGAAGTTTTTGGTTCATTTTTATTATACATAATAAAATGACAAAATTCCATAGCAATTCCTACTCTGAAAGATGGATATTCCTGCTGTCGCCTATTGATTTTTCCGAAATGCAATGCTATAATAAAACATAAGAGCAATTTATTATCGGGAGGCGTTCACATGGCGGTAAAGGTCGGCAGCATATACAACAGATTGGAGCGCAACAATGATATAGAGTCGAGGGATTTCCTGCAGGTCAACTGCTGCGGAATTTATGAGCAGACCGCCGAAAACGCGGTAACTGTGCGTCCCCTTGGGCGTAAGGACTATCAGCTGATCATCATAGCAAAGGGCGGCGCGGTCTTCCTGCGCAATGGAAAGGAGATAGTCCTGTCGGGCGGAGAGATGATCCTGATCCCGCCCCTCGAGCGGAACGAGTACCGTTATACTGATTATGTAGACGCCATGTGGATACACTTCACAGGCACGGCGGCTGAAAAGATCGTCCGCCAGTATGATATTGAACCTTTCTGCAAATACAGGATATCGGACACTGCTCATTTTTTTGCATACGCCGAAAAGATTGTCAGGGAGTTCCAACTGCACAAGGTAGGCTTCATGAACAACTGCAACGGCTATTTACTCAATATTCTCACCCTCGCGAAGCGGCGTATCGACGCCGAATGTTTTGCGGAAAATCATCGTACCGTCCCGGATCTCACCTTAGCCATTGATGAAATGCAGACCGATTTCTCGAAAAATACAAATATTGCCAAATATGCGGAGATGTTCAATATCAGCGTTTCATATTTTATCCATCTGTTCACGCAGCAGTTTGGGGTATCGCCGTATCAATATCTCCTGAACATCAGAATGTCTCAGGCAAAATACCTCCTGACCGAGACAAATATGCGTGTCAATGATATCGCCGACAACATCGGTTATGACGATCCGTTCTATTTCAGCCGCATATTCAAGAAGCATATCGGCGTTTCTCCGAGCGCGTACAGAAAGAAAATTCAACTGGATATGATCGAAAAAAGCGAGTCCGATTCCGGTAAATAGCGGCATTGTCTATAGGGACGATATCAAGACGGTGCAGTCAAATCCCGGTCACGCTGCGGCTTCATTTGCGCTCGACGTTTACGGTCATGTATCGGAGAAAATGAAATCAAGGCATAAAGCCCAACTGGTGTAAAAACAGGGGCAAAGCCCCGATAAAAAGCATGAAAAAAGCCCGAAAGCACGCTTGCTTTCAGGCTTTTTCTTTGGCGGAGAAGCCCGGACGATATGCGGCGTCAGCTCATTGACGCCTGACGCGGCTGTGTAGCGCTCCCATGCTGCGGCAAACTGGCTCTTTGACAGCGGCTTGCCGTTGAGGTTAAATATGAAATCTTCCGGATTGCCTTCCGGGATTTTTTCTTTCAGAACATCGAGCAGGATGATGTCGCGGATCCCCTTATCCGATTTCGGCTTCTTCAGCGCCGCCCTGTTGCTCTTGAAGTAGACCGTCTGCATTATGTGGATCAAGTTGTTCTCGCGGTCGATGTGCTTGTATTGCAGTCCGAGCGCTTCGCATCGGCGGCAGCCGGTGTAGATCAGCAGATAGGCGTATAAGCCGAACGGCAGGTCAACCGACGCGATTATATTCGCTATCTCATCGTCGCTCGGAGCGCGGCGGCGTTTCTTGCCCTGACCGTGCGGCGGCTGAATGTACTCAGTCGGGCTTGTTTCGATCATGCCCTTTACAGCGGCATATTTGAAGATCAGATTCAGGATGAGCAGCTGCGTCGCGTAGGTCTTCTGCGCCCAGCTCTTTGGCTGCGCGTCGAGAAATTTGACGATATCCGGCGACTTGATCTGCGCAATCGGCGTATCTCCGAAGTAATCGACGGCGCGGTTATATGCCGGATTGTAATTACTGAGCGAGTTCGGTGAGAGCTTCGGGAAATGCTAACCTACCGAGACAATCTCGACCGGCTCTGCGAGCGTTTCCCCGACCGTGAATTTTTATCGGTCAAGGACGTCATAGACTTCTCCGGAAAGTGCCGGAACACAGGCAGTACATAGCAGAACTTAAAGGAGGTGACCCACAATGACCGAATCCGAACTCCAGCGCGAGATCATCAAGAAGCAGCAGCGCGAAATCAACTCGCTCAGAGCGTCGAACCGGGTGCTCGAAGCGACCTCGCAGACCCTCGCAGAGGCTCTCTCGCAGGCTCTGGCACGCGAGGGACGCGACCGCGTATTCGTGCCGGTGCGCGAAATCAAGCCGTCCGAGCCCCGTTTCCGCATGGAGCGGACGATCGACGACGACATCATCGTCATCCGCGCATGAGAAAAGCCCGCACGGAACGGCAATTCCGATGCGGGCAAACCACTAAGCACAAAGACGCAGCTCTCGCCGTTCGGTCTGACGCTGAGCTATTCCGGAATGGAGCTCTGTCCGCTCATCAGCGGCGACAGCTTAACTCTGCTGCTTATTCCCGATTACCTTGAGCCGCTGAAGGAATATTCCGAGCGCTCGTTCTGGGTGAGGGGAAATGAGCGCAGCGGCTATTACATAGCTGTCAAGAGCGGCTATCAGCTCATCGCAGTTCTGGCGGCTGAGAAGCTCTCAAAGTGGGTAGCGGACAAGCTCCCCGTTATATACGGATCAGCCCTGATTTCACAAGGAGCCGAATCGTTCGACCGCGGCAGGCTGATACCCTGCGATCCGGATCGGGAGGAGGCGTCGGGAAATGTATGACCTGCCCGATCATCCCGCAATAAGAAATGCGGAGCGTACCGGATATCCGCGGTCGGTCTCTCTGAGGTCGCTCAGATGTCCGGGTTGCGGAGAGGAGCTGACGATCGACGATGACGTTTACCTCGATTACGCCGGGGATATCGTCGGATGCAGCCGCTGTATTGTCCGCCGAGAAGCGTCGGAGGTCTGCGACGATGATTAAGAACAGTATCTCCACTGCCGGAATGAGCCGCGCGGACTGGCTCAGAGCGCGTCAGAACGGCATCGGCGGGAGCGACGCTCCCGCTCTGGTGCTGCCGTATGACGTCTATAAATGGCACCGTCCCGCCGACGTCTATAATTCCAAGGTCTCAGAGCCGGACGAGATTTCGCCGCTTGCCTGCCGTGTCGGGAGCTACCTCGAGTCCTTTGTCGCCGGGCTTTTCACCGAAGCGACCGGATTCAGAGTCCATAAGCTCAACCGAATACTGATTTCACCGGAGCACCCGTTTATGTTCGCGAATATCGACCGTAAGCTCTGCGGTGAAAATATCGGACTCGAAATCAAGACCACAGAGGTCTACAACGACCGGAAATTCACCGAGGACGAATACCCTTATCAGTATTACGTCCAGATGCAGCACTACATGGCGGTCACTGGCTGGGAAAAGTGGTATCTCGCCGCGCTTATCGGAAACAAGCGCTTCGTCTGGTACGAGGTGCCGCGAAACGACGAGGACATAGCGCAGATAATTGAAACCGAATCAAAATTCTGGAACGATATAGTCGTTCCGAGAAATACGGAGGAACTCGGCTCGGCAAAGAACGGTCGCGGCAAAGCCTGCAAGAATATGCACCGGCTCTACATAATGACCGAGGGCTCTCCGATACCGCTTATGCTCTCGCTTCCGCCGACCTCGCTGAAAGCCTTCCAGAACTACCGTCTCTCGACTCTCGCCGCAAAGCTGCTGAACGCGATAATCCGCGTTCTGTATCCCTACTGCACTCTCCACCGCGTAAACGTCGGGCGGATGAAAACGCCCGACGGGCGTTGGTTTTCAACCGGAGTTCCCGCCGGTTATCCCGACCTCTCGGGCTATCGGAAAAGCGACGGACGAGCTGTCTACATAGAGTGCAAGGTCAAGCCGAACAAACCGACCGTAAAGCAGCTCGAGTTCATAACAAGAGCTAAGGAGAGCGGCTGCCTTGCGGCTGTCTGCTACTCGCCCGAGGAAGCGCTACGTCTCGTGCTCCCGGTCGATTCGGATTTTGTATCAAATGACGAACAGTTCTGAACCGGTATGGAGTGCGGCGCGAGCCGGGATATGGTATCATAATTATGCCCGGAGCTATCCGGAGTAAACAAAAGAGGTAAAGCAATGGCGAGACCGGCGAAAAAGGGGCTCGCGTACTTTCCAAAGGACGTTGATTATTATCAGGACGAGAAGATCGTAGAGCTCATGATGAAATACGGTCCAATAGGGCTCGCGACCTTCGACGTGCTCCTGACGGTCATTTACCGCGAGGGGTATTATATCGAGATGTCAGTCGCTAAAGCCGCGCTCATGGTAGTGCGGACAGTCGGCGACAGCTGGTATAAGAAGAACGGTATGAACGCGATAGACTTTGCCGCAGAGATCATTCTGTACTGCGCCGAGATCGGACTGTTAGATGAGTCCCTCGTGAGGCAGGAGGTTATGACCTCTGTCGGGATCCAGAAGCGGTACGCCTCCGTAACTGCGAGAAACAAGGTCGACAAATCAAGGTACTGGCTGCTTGACAATGATAGAGGTCAAACAGCCTGTGAAAGTGCGCCCAAAAATCAGGTTATTGCAGCAGAAACCGGAGTTTCTGTTGCAGAAACCCCGGTAAATGACGCGAAAATGCAGCAAAGTAAAGAAAAGAAAATAAAAGTAAATGAAAGTAGTGTCGGCGGGCAGAGTTTTTGCGTCGTAAACTCTACTGATTCCGTTGACAACGACGACGACAAGGCGCGGATGGTTATAAGTGAATACGAAAGGCTGCTGCCCGGCTCTCCGAAAGCGGTACTGAGTTCACGGCTCAAAAAGAACATAGCTCAGGGCGGGCGCGACATCAGCGAATACTCCCGCGCGTTTCTGAGGGCGTCGGCGAGCAGGTTTCTGAAAAGCGCTCCGTGGTGCGGCATAGAGTGGCTGACAAAGCCGGAGAATCTCGACCGCGTGCTCTCGGGCAGCTACGATGATTATGACAAGTCCCCGGCGAAAAGCTCAGTCAAAGCTCCTGAATCCTCAGATCCCGACACGATAGGCGGCATAGACATCTCCGAAATAGAGCGCTCAATTTACAACCGTTCTCTCGGCAGCAGCGCCGGCAGCGTGACGCTGCACCCATAGTCAAGGTTAGTATCTGCGCCGCCGTTAGCTTGCGGCTCATCAAACATACATCGTCGCAGAAGGTACCCATTCAAATCTCGCACTTCCGAACCCACGCGAGTGGGTGAGGAACAAAGCCGGCAGCGTGACGCTGCCGGCTTGACAAAGCAGACTGAAGGTGGTATAATAGAATCAGTCAAGAAGAAAGCGGCGGTAACAGATGTGCATTCCATCGGTAAACTCGACATTGAAATATCTAAGCGCGTCTCTGAAGACA
>CACXED010000162.1 GCA_902766575.1 uncultured Ruminococcus sp.
GAACCGCGTATCGTCGAGAGCCGGTGCGCGATGTAGATCGACGTCCGTCCCTTTGAGACCGCCTCGATCGCTTTCTGGACGCGGCGCTCGGTTTCGGTGTCGATGTGAGCCGTCGCCTCGTCGAGAATCAGCACGCCCGGGTCGCTGGCGATCGCCCGCGCAAATGAGAGCAGCTGACGCTCTCCGGTCGAGTAGTTGAGCCCCTGCTCCGAGACCCTTGACGACAGTCCGCCCGAGTCCTCGAGAAAATCCCTCGCGTCGGACAGCTCGAGCGCGTGCAACAGCTCCTCGTCCGAGAGCGGAGCGCCCATCCCGATGTTCTCGCGTATCGTTCCGGTGAACAGGAACACGTCCTGCAGAACGACCGCGATCCCCGAGCGCAGCTTGTGCAGATTCCAGTCCCTCACGTCCACGCCGTCGACGAGTATCGAGCCGCGGCTGATCTCGTAATTCCGCGTTATCAGATTGATGATGGTCGATTTTCCCGCGCCGGTAGCGCCGACGAAAGCCGCTTTCGTGCCCTTGGGCAGCCTGAACGATACCCCTTTGAGCACCCAGTTCTCGTCGTTGTAGGCGAACCAGACGTCCCGGAACTCGATATCGCCGCTGACGTCGCCGGAGTAGCCGCCGTCTCTCGGTTCGACCTCCTCGTCGAGCAGCTCGAAAATACGGTCGCAGGAGACGAACGCCGACTGGACCGTCGTGTATTTCTCGGCGAGGTCGTTTATCGGATTGAAGAACTGCTTTACATAGTTGGTAAAGGCGTAGAGTATTCCGACCTCGAGCACTCCGCCTGCGATCCGGTTGTAGCTGAACGCGACGAGCAGCGCGATTATCAGCGTGTTGATCAGCTCCATCGAGGGGCGGAGAATAGTGTTCAGAAAGACCTGAGTCATCGTGCCCTTGAAATACTGGCGGTTGAGCTCGCGGAACTCGGCGAGCTTGATTTTCTCGGCGTTGAATACCCGGATTATGCGGATGCCGAGGATGTTTTCCGAGAAGAACCCGTTGATCTTTCCGGTCACGAGCTTGATGAACTTGAAGTTCTCCTTGATCACCCGCTTGATCGAAAAGGTGATGCCGAAGATCAGCGGTATCGCTATGAATGATATCAGCGCCAGCTTAACATCAAGCGCGAGCATCACGACTACTATACCGACCAGCAGGAAAACGTCGCGGAAAAGATTCAGGAACACATCGGAGTAAAACTCGTTGATAGTCTCGACGTCGTTGGTCGCGCGGGTTATCAGTCTGCCGGTGCCATAGCGGTCGAGCACCTTGACCGGCAGCGACTGGATCTGCTTAAAGACCCGCTCGCGCATCGTGTGAAGTATCGACTGCGAGACCCTGTTTATCGTCCTCACCTGTATGACCGTGAAGATAGCTCCGGCGGCGACGAGAATGAAATATGCGATCCCAAGTCCGGTTATCGAGTAAAGCCCGTGCTGCTCTTTTCCGGCGCCGATGAAATCGTCGATTACAGTCGCCGCGGCGAGCGGCTTGACCAGCTCGGCGATGTTGATGAGCAGCACAAGCAGAGCCGCGAGCAGCATCTTTCCGAGATAGGGCTTCATCATTCCGGCGAGCCTGAGCAGATTTGACCGCTTGTCGAGCTTTTTGAACTCCGCGCGGATATCCTCTTTTTTCTGATTGTTCATCTCTGTCACTCACCCTGCCTTTCAGACTTTTCTTCCTGCTGTTTTGCGAATACCGAGGCGTAGGAGCCGCCGAGAGCGAGCAGCTGTTCGTGAGTACCGCGCTCGATGATCCTGCCGTCCTCAAAGTGGAGTATCTCGTCGCAGTGGACGAGCGCCGAGAGCCGGTGGCTGACGATGATTATCGACATATCAGAGCCGACGCGCTCCCTCGACAGCCCGAGATTTTCGATGAGCCGCCGCTCGGTGATGTTGTCGACCGCCGAGAGCGTATCGTCGAGGATCAGCAGTCTCGGCGAGGCGTAGAGCGCTCTCGCCAGCGAGACGCGCTGTTTCTGACCACCCGAGAGATGGGTTCCGCGCTCGCCGACCTCGGTCTCGTAACCGTCGGGAAAGCTCTCGATCTCGTCGGCTATGCAGGCGATCCGGGCGCACTCGCGGACTCTGTCCATGTCGATCTGCTGTTTGCCGTCCTTTTCGGAAATCGGCGCGGAGAACGCGATATTCTCGGCGATGCTGGCTGAGAACAGAAATCCGTCCTGCGGCACCCAGCCGACCTTTGAGCGCAGGGTAGCCGCGGTGACGTCGTTCACGTCGAGCCCGCTGACAAACAGCTGTCCGCGCCCGACCGGGTAGAGCTTGAGTATCAGCGCGAGCAGCGTCGTTTTACCGCTTCCGGTCGAGCCCGAGACGCCGAGCGTTCCGCCGGGCTTCAGGTCAAAGCTGACGTCGGAGAGCGTGTAATCGCCGCTTTCGTCCTCGCGTCTGAAGCTGAGAGCATCGGCTCTGACCGAGGGAACAAAGCTGTCGGCGAGCTTTTCGTCGTGCTTTGACTCGAGCGCCGGGATCGCGGGCTCGTCGTAGATCGCCGAGAGACGCTTCCACGACGCGAGTCCGCGCTGTATGCGGTTGATTATGTTTCCGAGCTGAACGATCGGCTGCTGCACCAAAAGCAGATAGCCGAGGAAGGTGACGAGAGTTCCGGCTCCCATCGCGCCGTTTATCACCGCGTTTCCGCCGATGATCAGCGCCGCGGCGTAGGACAGCCCGAAGGAAGCGGTCACGGCGGGATTTATCAGCGACGAGGACTCGGCGAGCTTTATGTTGGCCTCGCGAATATCGTCCGAGACGTCGGCAAATTCGGACTCACGGGTCTCCTCACGGGCGAAGGCCTTTGTGACCTTGATGCCCGAGATGCTCTCGTTGACAAAGCCCGAGAGCTTTGAAAAGAGCTTCTGAACCTGACCGAAGCGCTTCTGCACCTGATTTCCGAGGATGATCGTCGCGGCTGCGGCGATCGGTACCGGCGCAAGGGCGAGCAGAGTCATTCTGAGATCGACCTCGCGTACCATGCCGATGATCGACAGCGCCGCGATTGCGAGTCCGTTGAACGACTGAGCGAGAACCGGCCCGAAGGTCATTCTGACCGCTCCGACGTCGTTGATCGCGTAAGCCATCAGGTCGCCCGACGTGTTCTTCTGGAAAAAGCCCAGCGGCAGGCTGAGGAGCTTGAGATAGAGCTTTTCCCGGAGGAATACCTCCATTCTGCGCGCGTTGCCGATGATGAAAAGTCTCCAGACAAAGCGCGCGGCAAAGACTCCGGCTCCGAGCGCGGCGATTATCCCCGCCTGCCTTAAAAGCGCGTCCCGGTCGGGAGAGGGCTCCGAGAGAATGTCGACGGCTTTTCCCAGCGCGCCGGGAGTCTTGCTCTGGAGCCATGAGTTCAGCGCTAAGAATACGAAGCCCGGCAGATATGCCCAGCCGTATTTTTTCAAAAATTCACGAATGACCATGATCCTGTGTCCGTTTCTTTATGTATTTATTACTTCCATGATATTATAGCACGCTTTTCGACCAATTTCAAGAGTATACAAATATTTTTGCGGATGAATTATTGAAATTTGTGCTGAATATACATATATGAGGTGATCTGAATGGAATTCATGAGCAAATCGGAACGGATATGTGAACACGGACGGCTGCTCGTCTTTTGGAAATATGTCTATCCGCGCTGCGGAGGAGAGCTTGAAGCCGCGCTCGGGAAAGCGGCGGAGGAATTTAGCGTCAGCTGCCGGGAGCTAAAAAGGCTGGCCGAGAGCTCGGGCGAGACGGTGAGAGCCTATTTTTGCGGACAGGAGACGGCAGAGATCGAGGTCACGGTCGGGAACAGAGCGGTGATATGCGAAAAATTCAGCCTCGGCTGAGCTTTTGGATGGCTTATATTTTCAAATAAAATAAAGAAAATCGCAAAAACTATAGACATATCGAAGAAATTGTGATATACTATATAAATAAGTAAAAAATTATCTTCAAAAAATCATTCGGACGGAGGTGCTGCCGATGCGAAAGGCGGCGGTGGTAGTCGCTGATCTTGGCGGCTTCAAGGAGATAGAGGTCTCGCGCAGCAGCGCCTGCGAGGGATGCTCACAGAATAAGGACGGGAGCTGTCACGCCTGCATCGCGCTCGGCGACGGGAACCGCGCGATGAGGACAAAGGCGCGGGACGAGCTCGGAGCAGAGGTGGGCGACCGGGTCATTGTCGAGACCGATTCAGGTACGGTCATAAGATACGCCGCAGAGGTCTTTCTTCTGCCGATATTGCTCGCCGCGGCCGGCTATTTTGTCGGAGGGCTGATCGGCGGGGAGATCGTCCCGTATATCGGAGCGCTGCTCGGATTTGCGGCGGCTTTTGTTTTCGTAAAGCTCGTTCCGGCAAAAAGAGCCGAAAATAACTGCGACGTCAGGATCGTCAGAA
Organism: uncultured Ruminococcus sp.; assembly: GCA_902766575.1. GTDB lineage: Bacteria > Bacillota > Clostridia > Oscillospirales > CAG-272 > Flemingiibacterium. Next base: position 4,411 of record CACXED010000162.1, read on the forward strand.
TAATCGGACGACAGGAAAGCACTGATCATGATATTTGAACACGCTGTAAAAAAGAGGATCTGGCGGGCCGCTGAGCTCCCGCCTGCAGAAAATACACATAGGATTTCGAATGAGCTCGGCATACTTGAGACCACCGCGCGTCTGCTCTGCGCAAGAGGGCTCGACACGCCCGAGCGCGCCGCCGGATTCATCGGAAAAGAGACCGAGCGTCTCTACGATCCCTATCTGCTGAAGGACATGGACCGGGCCGTAAAACGGATCAGAAGGGCGCTCGTCAGCCGCGAGAAGATAATGATCTACGGCGACTACGACGTCGACGGAGTCACGTCGGTCTCGATACTTTACGATTATCTGCGCATACATTCCGCCGACGTGAGCTACTACATACCCAACCGCATCGGAGACGGCTACGGAGTCAACTTCGAGGCTATGCGCTCCTTTGCAAAGGACGGATACACGCTGGTCGTCACGGTGGACACCGGAGTGACCGCGGTCGACGAAATCGCCGAAGCCGCGGCGCTCGGACTCGATACCGTCGTCACCGATCACCACGAGTGCCGTCCCGAGCTGCCCGACTGTCCGGTCGTCAATCCGCGCCGTCCCGACTGCTCCTACCCATTCAAGCAGCTTGCGGGAGTGGGAGTCGCGTTCAAGCTGATCTGCGCGCTCGAGCAGGATCTCCGCTCGACCACGCTCTACAACGCGGTGAAATTCGCGATAAACCGCGTCGGCGAGCTGACCGCCGTCGGAACCGTCGCGGACGTCATGCCGCTTATCGGCGAGAACCGAATAATCGTCAGCTACGGGCTCGGACTTCTCGAGCACACAAAAAATCCCGGGCTGAGAGCGCTGCTCTGCGCCGCCGGAGCCGCTTACTACGACGAAAACGACAATTTCATTCTGAAAAAACGGATGTCGACCTCGCTCGTCGGCTTCACTCTCGCGCCGAGAATCAACGCCGCCGGACGTCTCACCGACGCCTCGATAGCGGTCGAGCTCTTTCTGACCGAATATCCCGCGGTCGCCGAAAAGATCGCCGACGAGCTCTGCGAGATAAACCGTCGCCGTCAGGCCGAGGAAAATTCGATCCTCGAACAGGCGGAAGCGAGAATAGCCGAACAGTGTCTGCCGTCCGACCGGGTGATAGTGCTCGGCGACGACGGCTGGCATCACGGAGTGATCGGAATCGTCTGCTCAAGGCTTACCGATAAGTACGATCTGCCGTCGATACTCGTCTCCTTTGAGGGTCAGACCTCCGATCCGCCGTCGCCGGAGGATATCGGCAAGGGCTCGGGGCGCTCGGTCAAGGGTATGAACCTCGTCGAGGCGCTGGAGGACTGCAGCGAGCTGCTCGTCAAATACGGCGGACACGAGCTCGCCGCCGGACTTTCAATCAGGCGCGGTAAGCTCGGCGAGTTCCGGAGGAGAATAAACGACCGCGCAAATGAGGCGTTCGGCAAAGGAGAACCCGAGCGGGTGCTCGACATCGACCTTGAGCTGAAGCCCGCCGAGATCACTATGCGGCTTGCGAACGAGCTTTATCTGCTCGAGCCCTACGGCGCCGGGAACGCGCTTCCGGTCTTTGAGACCGACCATCTCGTGATAACCGAGGTGACGCGGCTCTCAAACGGAAAGCATACGCGGCTGACCGTTTCGGGCGGAGGTAACAGCTTTACGGCGCTGCTGTTCGGGAAGCCGTCAGACGAGCTGGGATTTTCGGTCGGAGACGCGGTCGACCTCGCATACAATCTCGACGTGAACGAGTTCCGCGGCCGTTCGGCGGTACAGCTTCTGGTCAAGGATATCCGACGCTCGGAGGATTCGGACAGAGATAAGGTCTGCCCGACCAGAGCCGAGTTTGCAAGACTCTGGCGCTTTATCCAGAGTCAGGCTCAGAGCGGAAGCTGCCGGATCGGAGTATTTGCCGGAGCTGCCGGAGTCGGTGAGGACACCGCGTCGCTGATGCTCGAGATATTTGCCGAGCTCGGGCTGATACAGCTCGTATCCGACGGGCAGAGCGTCTCTGCGATCCCGCTGCCGAAAAAAGAAAAGGTAGACCTCGAAAGCTCCGAGATATATTCGCGCTTACTGCATCTGCATAAGGAATGAGAAAATGAACGAAGATCACAAAACATCACATGAGCTCCTCGAGCTCGAACCGCAGTACGAACCGATAGCAAATCTTATAGATATGCTCGTCAAGACCGGAAAAAAGTACGATATCCCGAAGATCCAGCGGGCGTATCTCTACGCCTCCGAGCTCCACGCCGGACAGTTCAGGGTCAGCGGAGAGCCGTATATCTCCCATCCGATCGCGGTAGCCGAGATAGTCGCCGGACTTGAGCTCGATACCGACTCGATCTGCGCGGCGCTGCTGCACGACACGGTGGAGGACTGCTCGGACAAAACGAGCCTTGAGGCAATAAAGGAGCAGTTCGGAGACGACGTGGCGATGCTCGTCGACGGTCTTACAAAGCTCGTACAGCTCAACATCGAGGACAAGGAGGACAAGGAGATTGAAAATCTCCGCAAGATGTTCCTCGCAATGTCCAAGGACATCAGAGTCATCTTCATAAAGCTCTGCGACCGGCTGCACAATATGCGCACGCTCTACGCCAAGCCCGAGCCGAAGCGAAGGATAACCGCGCTCGAGACGATGCACGTTTTCGCGCCGCTGGCTCACCGTCTCGGTATGCAGCGCATCAAGCAGGAGCTGGAGCAGCTGGCGCTCTCATTCCTCGACCCGATCGGCTTTGAGGAGGTCCAGAAGGACATCGACCGCAAATACGGCATGAACCGCGATTTCATCGGTAAGACCAAGGAGAACGTCGCGGCAAAGCTCTCGGAGTACGGCATAAAATTCACGCTCGAGGGACGGGTCAAGTCGGTCTACTCCATCTACAAGAAGATGTACAACCAGAACAAGTCCTTTGACGAGATCTACGATTTCTACGCGATAAGGATAATCGTCGACACTGAGCTTGAGTGCTACACGGTTCTCGGAATCATCCACGAGATGTACAAATCCATCCCGGGACGCTTCAAGGACTATATCTCTACGCCCAAGCCGAATATGTACCGCTCGCTGCACACCACGGTCATCGGACGCGACGGCATACCCTTTGAGGTGCAGATAAGAACATGGGAGATGCACCACATCGCCGAGTACGGTATCTGCGCGCACTGGAAGTACAAATCCGGCGCGACGAGTCAGGAGGAGATCGACCAGAAGCTCCAGTGGGTAGCAAAGCTCCTCGATTCGGACAAGGATACCCGCGATCCCGACGAGTTTATGCGGACGCTCAAGATCGACCTTTATCAGGACGAGACCTTTGTCTACACTCCCAAGGGCGACGTCATAGCTCTGCCGCAGGGCGCTACGCTGATCGACTTCGCCTACGCGATACACTCGGAGGTCGGAAACAAGATGGTCGGCGCCAAGATCAACGGCGCGATAGCTCCGATCGACACCGTCCCCGAAAACGGAATGATCGTCGAGATCATCACCTCCAACGCTTCGAGAGGCCCCTCACGCGACTGGCTCAAGATCGTCAAGACCGGAGAGGCCCGCAGCAAGATCCGCCAGTGGTTCAAGCGCGAGCAGAGAGGCGAGAACATCATCGTCGGGCGCGACGAGATCGCAAGGGAGCTTAGAAAGTACAACCGTCCTTTCACGGAGACACAGCTCGATACGATCGCCCTCAACGTCGCGTCGAGAATAGGCATAAAATCCGCAGAGGATCTTTACAACACGATCGGCTACGGAGGACTTTCGGTGACAAAGATCGCCGGAAAGCTGCGCGACGAGTTCGACCGGGTCGTGGCTCCCGAGACCGAAGCCGAGCCGGAGATCACCGACGTCTCGCAGATCAAGGTCGCCGAGCCGGTTCACCGGCATCATCACGGCAACGGGATCGTCATCGACGGCGCGGCGGGCTGTCAGGTCAAGTTTGCGAAATGCTGCAATCCGCTCCCCGGAGACAACGTGGTCGGCTTTATCACCAAGGGCTTCGGAGTTTCGATACACAAGGCCGACTGCCCCAACGTCATTCAGGGCATGAAAAAGCCTGAGGACAAGGATCGCTGGGTCTCGGCTTACTGGGAGACCGATTCGTCCTCCGAGCGCGCGGCGGTCTACGAGGCTAACCTCCAGATCTACGCCAACGACGAAATCGGACTCCTTGCCAAGATCACGGCCGCGCTTGCGGATATGCGCGTCTCGATACTCAACATCAACTCGCAGAAATGCTCGGACGGCTCGATGATACTCAATCTTGCCGTCTCCTGCAAGAATACCGATCACGTCGTGTCGATCGTGTCGCGCCTGCGCCAGATATCCGGAGTAGTGGACGTGAAACGCGGATTCTCATCCTGAAATTCGAACGCTTAACCTCTGAAGGGAAGAAATTAAAATGAAAGCAATTTTACAACGCTGCAAAAACGCGGCGGTGACTATAGACGGAGAAGCTGTCGGCAGCTGCGGACACGGACTCATGATCCTCCTCGGAGTGGCAAAGGGCGACGATACCACAGACGCCGAGCTGCTCGCCGAGAAGATCTCAAAGCTCCGCATTTTCGACGATCCGGACGGAAAGCTGAATCTGTCGGTAAAGGACATCGGCGGAGGAGCGCTCGTCGTATCGAATTTCACGCTGCTCGCCGACTACCGCAAGGGAAACCGACCCGATTATTTCGGCTCCGAGGCTCCAGCGCGGGCTAACGAGCTTTACGAATACTTCGCCGCCTGCCTGCGCGACCGGGGAATACACACCGAGACCGGACGCTTTGGCGCGGATATGCAGGTCACGCTGACAAACGACGGTCCGGTCACTATTGATATGGACAGCTCGGTCTTGAGAAAATAAGGGCTCTGTTATGCTGCTGACTATCAATGGAGATCTGAACAAATATTATATACAGACGCTTTGTATGCTTTTCTGCCCGGGAGCCAAGTTCTCGGAGCATGACGACGACTCAGGGGTTTCCGCCGTATTCACGCGGACCGACAGCGGCGACGAGGTCTCTGTGACCTGCGAGTTCGCCTCTGACGGCAGAACCGCGTCCGACACCAAAACCGAAAAGGTCGGAGGCGGCTCGGTATGGCTCGGAGCCGACAACGACTCCGACCCGCGCGTCAAGGCGTCAAAGCTCGCCGCAGGAAAGGCGGCTCTCAAGGCCGGAGAGGAGCTTTTCGGGATAGTGCCGTCGTGGGGAGTCCTGACCGGCATACGTCCGGCAAAGATGGCGTCGGCGCTGCTCACGGCGCACGCCGAGGATGGAACCAGACTGCACACTCCGGCGGCGGTGCGCTCGATGCTCGTCAACGATTTTTCGCTCAATCCGAGAAAGGCGGCGCTCGCCGTCGACATCGCCAAGAACGAGCAGAAGATAGCCCGCATGGCGCGCTCGGGAAAGGCTCCGACCTGCTCTATATATCTGAGCGTGCCGTTCTGCCCGTCGAGATGCGCTTACTGCTCGTTCGTGTCCTATACGTCGAAGCGGCTGCTGTCGCTGATACCCGAGTATCTGGAGCGGCTGATTTCCGATCTCAAAGCGACGCTCGATTACATCCGCACGAGGGGCTTCCGAGTCATGACCGTCTATATCGGAGGAGGAACACCGACGACGCTCGATCCCGGACAGCTTGAGCGGCTGCTTGCGGCGCTGAGCGACGGGCTTGACGTCACAAAGCTCGGCGAGTTCACGCTCGAGGGCGGACGTCCCGATACGATCACCGCGGAAAAGCTGGCGATCGCAAGGCAATACGGCGTCACTCGCACGAGCATCAATCCTCAGACGATGAGCGACCCGATCCTGCGCGGGATCGGCAGACGGCATACCGTCGCCGATTTCTACAGAGCTTACGATCTGGCTAAGGCGTCGGGAATCGGGATCATCAACACCGATCTGATCGCCGGACTGCCGGGAGACGATTTTGAGGGCTTCTCGCGCTCGGTGGACAAGATAATCGCGCTCGACCCGGAGAATATCACTATCCATACCTTCTGCGTCAAGAAATCCGCGGAGATACTCAAAGTCGACACCGAGATCTATCACCGCTCGGCGGACGAGACGGTCAAGGGCGTGGATTATTCTCAGGTCAGGCTCAAGAACGCGGGCTACGCGCCTTATTACATCTACCGCCAGAAAAACACGGTAGGAAATCTTGAAAACGTCGGCTTTTCCAAAAAGGGAACCGAGGGGCTCTATAACGTGCTGATGATGGAGGAGCTTCACCCGATATTCGCCGTGGGAGCCGGAGCCGTCACCAAGCTCGTAAAGACCGATAAAGACGGGAAAAAGCATATAAAACGAATTTTTGAACCAAAATATCCGTATGAATATCTCGCGTCGGACGCCTCTGAGGCTATGGCGTCGGTATTCGCGGAGTCGGACGAATTTTTCGGATTCTGATCTCAGCGTCCGGAATATGATAAAGGGAGAGGAGTGAATACGTTTATGATCACGATAGAAAGAAACTGCCGCACCGAGCGCGAAAAGCTCGGCTTCATCCGGGACTGCGAGACTTCGTTTGAGAAAAGACTCGACGAGGCCTGCGCTTCGCTGACCTCGAGAGAGGGAACGCGGATCATCGCGCTCAGCGGGCCTACCTGCTCGGGAAAGACGACCGCCGCCGGAAAGATGATCTCCGAGCTCGAAAAGAGCGGCTGCGACATACATCTCATTTCGATCGACGATTTTTTCAAGGAGCGCGACGTGCTGAACCGCGAAAATGAGATGGCTGGCGGAACAAGGCTCGATTACGACTCGGTGAACGCTATCGACCTTGAGCTGCTTGAAAAATACACTGAGAGCATACTCGCGCATCGTGAAACGACGCTCCCGAAATATGACTTCAAGACCGGCTCGCGCCTCTGCGGCGAGACGGTGAGACCCTCAGACAACAGTATTTTCATCTTCGAGGGCATACAGGCGGTCTATCCGGAGGTCACGAAGCTGTTCGGAAACGATCATCTATCGGTGCGCATAGGCGTTGAGGACGATCTCAGCCTCAACGGCGCGGTGTTCGGGAAAAGGGATATCCGGCTCATGCGCCGCCTTGTCCGCGACTACAGATTCCGCGGCGCGGCGCCCGAGTTCACATTCTATATCTGGCGCTCCGTGGTTCAGAACGAGGAGCGCTCTATCGAGCCCTATGAAAGCGGCATCGACATCCGCATCGACTCGCTGATACCCTATGAGGTCATGCTGATGAAAAGCGAGCTCACGCCGATACTCGAGCTGATCCCCGAAACCAACCGATTTTATCCGAAGGCGCTGGAGTTCATCGAGCGTCTCTCGGAGCTCGAGACAGTGACGCCCGACATGATACCGCAGAATTCGCTCCTGCGCGAGTTCGTGGGCTGAGACCGGCGCGGAGCCGTAATTTTTTACGAAAGGTTTGACAAAAATATGCAGAAAGCAGTTTTTTCGGATTACCGCGAGAGCGCGGATTTCATCTCTGAGCGCATCGGCGGCGAAAAGCCCGACGCAGCGCTGATCCTCGGCTCGGGACTGGGCGATTTTGCCGACCGGCTCGAGGGGCAGATTGTGATCCCCTACCGCGAGATACCCCATTTCCCGATCTCCACGGTCTCCTACCAGAAGGGCGAGCTCGTTTTCGGCAGGCTTAACGGCAAGAAGATCCTCGCGATGAACGGTCGCTTTCACTACTACGAGGGCTGGGAGATGTGGCAGACCGCCTATCCGGTCGGAGTTTTCAGGCTCCTCGGAATCGACACGATGATCGTCACCAACGCCGCCGGAGGTATCGGCTACAGCGACGGGAGAAGTATGCGCCCGGGCGACCTCGTCTGCGTCACCGATCAGATAAAGCTCGCTCCGATGTCTCCGCTCAGAGGCGCGAACATCGAGGAGTTCGGACCGCGCTTTTTCGATATGCAGTCGGTCTTTGACAAAAAGCTGATCGCCCTCGCCCATGAGGTCGCCGCGGCTCAGGGCTTTGAGCTCCTCGACGGAGTTTACGCCTATATGTCCGGCCCGCAGTACGAGACTCCCGCAGAGATACGCGCGCTCGGCGTCCTCGGAGCCAATCTTGTGGGAATGTCGACCGTCGCGGAGAACATCTTTGCGGCTCAGCTCGGGATAAGGGTGCTCTGCGTCTCCTGCGTCACGAATATGGCGGCAGGAATCACCGGAGCGGCGATCACCGAGGATGAGGTCGTCGAGGTAGCGTCGTCGATCTCGTCAAAATTCGAAGCTCTCATCGGCGGAGTTATAGAAAGGCTGTGACCCGGCTGAGAACAGGCAGCGGCACTGTGTATAAAAATGGTAAATTTCATTGAATTAAACGACAGCTCGCTGAGACCCGACGAGGTCAACGATACGGCGGCGAGGGTTTGCCGCGAGGAGGGCTATAACGGCTATGTCTACAGCCTTCCTAAAAGCGGCGGAGTGATCGTCGCCGCCGCTCCCGGCGAAGGCACCGGCGAATACGAGACCGAGCGCGTCTTCAAGCACATCGCAATCGAGCTCGGAGCCGAGCCGGAGGATGGCGAGGGAAACAACCCTTTTCGCGGCGAAGACGACTGCGATCTCGATTTTTTTGAAAACATCCCCGCGCCGGAGGAAGAAATCGGCCCGATCTGGCTCAGATTTTCGATAAACGATATCGGCGGATGCGACAAGGCCTCGGCGCTCGAGCGTCTCTGCGAGGAGCGCGGCTATGAATGCGGAATCGAGGCCGACGGCGCGACGGTCTATCTTGAGTATCTCGTCGCGCTCGACCTGTATTTCGACCGGCATACCGATTACATCGACGGAGAGCTCGACGCTTCCTACGCCGGAGCCGGGCTTTTTGCCGAGGGCTGCGAATTTGCCCGCGAGCTTGCGAAAAGAGTTGGCGGAAGGCTTGAATTCGTCGCGAGCGGCAGGGTCTCCTATCCGATAGATCAGGATTTCGGAAAGCTGCAGCAGCTGTTCTACGGCTCGATAAAGCAGCAGCTCGCCTTTGCCCTTGCCGACGACCGGGACGGCATACAGGCTTACGTCGGCTGGAGCGTCGACACCTACGAGCCGGAGGAGATCCCGGGCTCGATAATCACGCACCTCGGCAGAGTGAATATCGACCGGCTCAGGAGCGAGATACAGAGCTTCGGCTTTGAAGCGACGGCTGACCGGCATTTCCTTATGAGAAACTGCAGAAACGGCGGCGCGTCCGACTATCAGAAGACGGCGCTCGCGCTGCTCTGGTGCGACATCTCGCCGGAGCGGATAAAACTCCGTATTCCGAGCGATTCGTTCCGACCCGAGGAGGTCGCGCTCGAAATGCTTGACAAGGCGATAAGCCTTGATAAGAGCATACCTATCCCGCTTTTGGAATACGATATGCTGCACCGGCTCGATCACAGCCAGATCGGCGTTGAAGCGCTCTCACACCCGCAGTATCAGCCGCACTATCCGATCGGATATCTGAAAAGCGATATCTACTACGGCTTCGGGAGCTATCTGCGGCATTTCCGGCTCTCGGGAGGATTTTATCCGATCGAGATTCAGAAAGGGCATCAGGTCAGGCTCGAGGGCGAAACCGGCAGAGGCGGGTACGCCTGCATAATCGTCGAGATCGACTATTCCGGAAAGGAGCCGAAGCTCGACGACGTTATCCCCTCCGGCGCCGAGATACGCGATTTTGACCTCGGAGGAAGCTCGTTCTGTCGGCTCGGCAGCTTTGCCGACGCGGGAAGCTATAAGGCTAACGCCGTTATCACGATCCGCGACGAGAGCTATATTCTGCGCTGCACCACCGACGATCCGGATTTTCAGTCGCGCTTTGCCGATATCGTCGCCGGATGCAGAGCCATTGAGGATGTGGACGATCTCATCCCGGCAAATCCGTCGGATAAGCCGAGAGCATGGGGCGCCTGCTACTTTCTTCAGTCGACGCAGAGACTCCCGCTCAGCGCGGTGCTCGATCAGCTCGAACCGATTTTAGCGCCGTTCAGGCTTCCCGAGACGACGCTTAAGCCGACCGATTCTCCGACGACCGATATCTCGTCAAAGCTCGGTGGAGTGCCGTACTGCCAGCCGGGAATGAGCTTTCCCGAGGCTGAGGACAGAACGCCGCTCGACTTTGTGCTCCAGCTCAATTTCGCGGAGCTGAATCCCACCGGATTTCTTGAAAAGCTGCCAAGACGGGGAATACTTCAGCTCTGGATGGAGGATTTCAGAGCGGCGTTCAACAAGAATTGCCGGATCTACACAAGACAGGATAAATTCAGGCTCGTCTGGTATCCCGAGCCGAGCGGCGGCTATCTGACCGAGCAGAAGGGTATCGCGCTGACGGCGATACCGTCGATGCTGCTGCCGACTCCGTTCGACTACCGCTGCGGCCCCATGATGCACGAGCTCAATCAGCGCGCGCACGGGATAATCGAGGATTATTTTGTCGAGCTGTCGGTCTCTCTTGAGCATAATACCAGTCACCTCGGCGGCTCGCCCGACCTGTCCGGCCCGGATCCGAGACTCGACGCGGACTCAAAGCTGAACGAAGCGAGAGAGCTGCTGCTACAGCTCTGGATGCCGGAGAATCGCGGCTGGCTCGATATCTATATCTCTCCCGAAAGGCTCAGCCGCTGCGATTTCAGCGACGCCGTGCTGACGGTTTTCGGACGCGAGCGCGGTCGGATCTTCCGCTTCGGCAAGGACGGCGGGAACGGGCTTGAGCTGCCGTTCGGCGGGCTTGACGGCGACGACGACAACGACGAGGAGGACGACGATGCCGAAATTTGAGCGTCAGGTCGCGGCGCGTCCGGCCGAGCTCGCCGGGATGATAGACACGCGGCTCAGAAAGCGGGGAATGAGTCTTACCGACTCGTCCACCTACGGAGTGGGCTCAGCCGTCGCGATATTGCAGGTCTGGGGCTGTCTGACGGTGCTCGTCATCGGCTCACAGCAGCTGACGACAGTCACAGCGATATCCCCGTCGCCCGAGGACACCTCGCTATTGGAGCGCATACTCGAGGAGATCCACGGCTCCTGACTGCCCCCGGGCTTGTCATACCGAAAACGATCTCAGCATATGAATTGTAAAGAAAGGATTACCGAATGAAGCTGATGTTCAAAAACGCCGTCGTTCTCCTCGGAGAGGGCAGATATCTTGGCGACGGCTATGTGGTCACAGACGGAAAATTCATAAAATCAGTCTCCGATTCAAGACCGGAGGGGAGCTTCGACCGCGAGATCGACTGCCGCGGAAAGCTCCTGATGCCCGCGTTCTACAATATCCACTGTCACGCGGCGATGACCCTTTTCAGAGGAATCGGCGAGGATCTGCCGCTCCAGAGATGGCTGAACGAAAAGATCTATCCGGCGGAGGATCGCCTGACGCCCGAGAGCGTCCGGGTCGGAACCGAGCTCGCCATCGCCGAGATGATCCGCGGCGGCTGCGTGTCCTTTTCGGATATGTATTTCTTCTCGGACGAGACGGCAAA
>CACXED010000163.1 GCA_902766575.1 uncultured Ruminococcus sp.
CCGAAGCCGACGGCGAGCGCTTCCGGCACGCGGTCGAGGAGCTTAAAAAGCGCCGGGCTCAGCTCGAGCACGCCGGAGAGGAGCGCGAACGTCTGCTCCGGGAGCTGAACGTGCAGAAAATACGCTCTGAGAAGTTAGCCGCAGTCGAGCGGCAGTACAATGAGTGGCTGTCGCTCGGCGAGACGCTCGGGCGCGAGCAGGCGGTCTACAAAAAAGCCGCCGACGCCGCCGATGCGCTTCACGCCGAGCTGTCGGCAAAGGAGCGCGCGTTTTTAGACGAGCAGGCGGGAGTTTTAGCCGGAGAGCTTGCGGACGGCAAGCCCTGTCCGGTCTGCGGCTCGACCTCGCACCCGTCTCCGGCTAAAAAGACGGTCGGCGCTCCGACCGAAGCCGAGCTGGATTCTCTGCGCAAAAAGGTCTCCGACGCCGATTCCAAGGCGCAGAACGCCAGCGTCGCCTGCGGAGTCACGAGGGGAAAGCTGACCTCCACCGAGACGGCGATGCTCGCCGGAGCGTCGGAGTTCGCTATTATCTCGATCGAAACCCTGCCCGAGCGGCTCGGCGGCTGCAGGCTCGACTGCGAAAACGAGCAGGAGCGGCTCGCGGATCTCATCAAAATCGAGGAGCAGAACCTCTCGGAGCGCGAAAAGCTCGACGCGCGGATCCCGAACGGCGAGCGGTCGATTTTGGAGAACGACGCGAAGCTCGCGTCGCTGAAAGCCGAGATCGCCGCCGGAAAAGCCAGGGTCGCCGAGCTTGAAAAGAGCGTACTCTCGCTCGCCGCCGGACTTAGCTATCCGGGAAAAGCCGAGGCTGAAGCCGAACTCGGCTCGCTGCGCAAAAAGCGCGACGATATGCGGCGCGAGCTTGAATCTGCCGAGCAGAGCCGTAATTCGGTGAACGCCGGGCTGAGCTCGCTCGAGGGTCAGATCTCGCAGCTCGGACGGCAGCTCGAAGGCTCGGAGCAGGTCGACGTCGGAGCGCTGCTTTCGGAGAGCGGCAGGCTGAAAACCGAAAAAAGCGAGCTGACAAAGCGGCAGAGCGAGCTGAACGCGCGGCTTGTCTGCAATCTCGACGCGCAAAAGCACATCGCCGAGCGCTCGGAGCAGCTCGAGGGGCTTGAAGCAAGGCTCGCGCTCGTGCAGAATCTCAGCAATACGGCGAACGGAAATCTGCGCGGTCAGGACAAGCTGATGCTCGAAACATGGGTTCAGACGACCTTTTTCGACCGGATCATCCGCCGGGCGAACCTGCGCTTCTCGGTGATGTCGGACGGGCAGTTTGAGCTTGTCCGCCGTCCCGAGCCGCTCTCGTCGCGGGTCCAGAGCGGACTCGAGCTCGACGTGATCGACCATTTCAACGGCAGTCAGCGCAGCGTCCGGACGCTGTCGGGCGGCGAGTCGTTCAAGGCGTCGCTGTCGCTGGCGCTGGGACTGTCGGACGAGATACAGTCGTCGGCGGGCGGAGTAAGACTGGAGACGATGTTCGTCGACGAGGGCTTCGGTTCGCTCGACGAGGAATCGCTCTCGCAGGCGATGAACGCGCTGAACAGCCTCGCCGACAGCGACCGGCTCGTCGGAATTATCTCTCACGTCGCCGAGCTCGGCGAGCGCATCGACCGGCAGATCCGCGTCAGCAAGAGCGGCTCGAACGGCAGCCGGGTCGAGATCGTCGTTTGATAAAAGTTTCTCCGGACGGGAATTTTCCGCCCGGAGATATTTTTTTGATTTTTTTCAAAAAACCCCTTGACAAACAGTTTTTCCTGTGGTATAATATTACCGTTGTCTGAAGGACAGCACCGGGGTGTGGCTCAGCTTGGTAGAGCGCTTGGTTCGGGACCAAGAGGTCGGGTGTTCGAATCACCTCACTCCGACCATAACATACAGTGGGCGCGGATGCGTCCGCTGTTTTTTTGCGCAAACGAAAAGGGCATTTCCCAGAAATGCCCTATTATTCAGATTTCAGGCTAAGTCCTTGACCTTTTTGTACTCCTCAACAAAGTCGGCGAGCAGGCAGACCGTGCCGTCGATGCCCAGGCGGCTCGAGTCGACGGCGACGTCGAAGTTCTCAAGGCGTCCCCACTTCTGACCGGTGTAGTAGCTGTAGTAATTTGAGCGGCGCTTGTCGGTCTTGACGATGATGTCCTTTGCCTTGTCGACAGAGACGTCATGGCGCTCGCTGACGTGAACGGCTCTGAAATCCAGCGGCGCGTGGATAAAGAGCTTGAGCAGATTCGGGCAGTCCTTAAGTACATAATCCGCGCAGCGTCCGATGAACACCGCAGGGGATTTTTCGGCAAGATCCTTGATGATATCCGACTGAGTTACGAACAGCTTGTCGTTGAGCGGCATATCAAAGGCTATCCCCGCGTTTCCGTTGAAGAACGAGGAGCCCATCGCGAGCGTGTAGAGCAGGCTGTTCGTCGCCTTTTCGTCAGCCTCGCCGACTACGTTGTGAGCCATGCCGCTCTTGTTGGCAGCCATTGTGATCAGCTCGTTGTTATAGAAAGCGATCCCGAGCTTCTGAGCGAGCTTTTCGCCTATCTCGCGTCCGCCGCTGCCGTACTGCCGTCCTATGGTTATTATCAGATTATTTGTCATATTTTAACCTCCTCGTATACTTTACTGTAACTATTATACCACACTTTTTACGAAAAATAAAGAGGTTTTTCACAATTTTACAAAAAATTTATTCGAATACGCTCTCAACCACCCGTTCGCAGCATTCCGGAGAATATCTCCAGCGCGAAATGTGAACGAGATCCTCGGGCAGAAAGCTCTTTGCTATGCGTCTTGGCGGTATTCCACGGTAAGGGTCGATCACGACGAGCTTGATCTTCATCCTCTCGGGGATGATGGATTTTATGTATACCGCGGCCGCCTGACCCGCGGAGACGTCGTCGCGGAATTCGGCGAGCCCGGCGAGATTCGGCGTCAGCTCTATGAAGATCCCGTAGGATTCCACGCTGCGGACGATCCCGGTCACAGTCTGTCCGACCTCGAAAAGCGATGCGTTCTCCTCCCATGTCCCGAGCAGCTCCTTGCGGCTGACAAAGACGCGGACGAGCCGTCCGAATTCGTCCTTTTCGACCGACCTGACCACGACCGGGAGCTGAGTCCCCACCGAGAGTCTGTCCTTCGGGTGCGATATCCGGGAGACCGAGATGCAGTCGATCGACAGCAGCGAGACTACTCCGCAGCCGATGTCGACAAACGCTCCGAAATGCTCGAGGTGCGTGACCTTTGCGGGGATTATATCTCCGGGAGTCAGCCCGGAAAGATAGTTTGCGACGCACTCGCGCTGAGCCTCGCGGCGTGAGAGGTAGACGATCGGCTCACCGGTCTTTGGATGTTCGATACGCAGCACCTTGAAGCAGACCGGCTTTCCGACCCGGGTGATGACCGCGATATCCTTGACGGGACTCCCGTCCGGCTCAAAGACCGTCTCGTTCTTCTCCATGACGCCGACGCATCCGCCGAGCTCGACCGTCAGATCGAGCGAGTTTGAGCAGCGAATCGCCGCGGCTTCAAGTATCTTGCCCTCGTTCATCGCGCGCTCGAGACCCTCCGGCGAGGAGATGTACTCGCGGTTTTCATCGGTGAAAAGCAGACTTCCCTCGGTTTTGTAGGCACAGGACAACATGATTATACCTCCGCTTGATTTGTTTTTTGACTGTGCTACATTATATTTTCCCGAACCGGTAATTATTACACAAAAATATTACCGGATATTCACGCGGACGATTGACAATCGGGAACGAACGTGATATAATGATGATAGAAATTTTTGCAGAGGAGGATCGCTGTGTTTATCGAAGAAAGACACCGCGCCATACTTGAGCTGATCGCGGCTCGCGGAAGCGTTACGACCGCCGAGATACAGCGCAAATTCGGCGTCGGCTATGACAGCGCCAAGCGCGATCTTCGGATACTCGAGGAAAAGGGGCTGCTGAGGCGCACTCATGGAGGAGCGATCGGCGTCGGACAGCCGGAGCTCAGCCGTCCGGGTCGGACTGCCGGAAAGGACGAGGCTCCGGAGAACACAAACCTCTCAGCCGTCGCAAAGTATGCCGTCTCGCTGATAAAGGAAAACAGCGTGATCTTTCTGCCTCCGACGGCAGAGGGAATCGCGGCTGCGCGGGAGCTGCCGTCGGGACTGAGAGTAAGCGTCGCGGCGAACTCGATGGCGGTCGCCGCTGAGCTCCGGACGAAGCCCGACGTGAGCGTGATCTTTATCGGCGGAGGAATGGATCGGAGCGGGAGCTGCTTTGACGGATTTGCCGTCGAGCTGGTGAAGCGGCTCAGATTCGATATGAGCTTTCTCGTCACCGACTGCATCAGCCCGGATTTCGGGCTATCGGTCAAAAGCAGCGCTGAGATACCTTTCTGGAACGCGGTGATCGGCTCGTCCAAAAGGACGGTCGGGCTCTATGAGTCAAAGCGGATCGGCATGGAAGCGTCGTTCTCGGTCTGTCCGGCTTCAGGGCTCGACTGCCTGATCACCGACATTGGAGCAGACAGGGAGCTGCTCGCCGGGCTGACCGACGCGGGGATAAAGTCGATCACCGTCGATCCTCGGGAAAAGGACGGGGAATGAGCATTGAAAAAAGCGTCGGGACGCGATTTCGTCCGACGCTTTTTTCGCTGTTGAAGTTGACATACCCGCCCGAGCGTGGTATAATTTAATCAGAGCTGTTACTGATCGGTTCAGCCGTCGTCGCGGACGGCGTAGAACTCGTTTCCGGCGAGCGACTCGGGAGTCCGGCAGTCGAAGCGCATGAGCCCGGTCGGAGCGACTCCAAAGCGTCCGAGCTCTCCGTCGTAATACTGCAGGAAAGTGTTTCCGCGCACGACCGGAGCCCAGCTCTCGTCGCCAAAACCGCAGTGCAGGAGCATATACCGCGAGAAGATAAGCGAGTTGTCCTCGATCCTGAAATCCTGAGCCTCGTTTCGCGAGTCCCAGCCCTTGATATGCGACGCGGCGCTCTTGTCGGGACGCTGATCTCCCCAGCCGAAGCCCGCGTAGCGCAGGATGTTGTCCTTTATCAGAATATCGGACATTTTTCTGACGGCGTTCGGGTCATTCGCCGCGCCGAGGAAATACTCGATGCTGTAGGTGCAGTATTCGATCAGATTGTCAAGATATCTGACGTGAGACATTTCGCAGCTGCCGTCCCCTCCGGTCGAGAGCTGATGGGTAGCTCCCGCGTCGTAGATCTGATAGATCAGGTTGTGCTCGACGGTATAGTTCTCGCAGCCGCCGTAGATCTCGACGCCGTTGCCGAAGCGGGTCGGTCTGCCGTTTCTGTAGAACTGAAGCGAGCCGCCGATCCAGCCGATAACGCAGTTTCTGACGGTGAGGTCTCTTACCGTCCCGCTGCCTATTCCGTGAGAGCCGCCGTACATTATGCAGAGATCGTCGATCGTAACTCCGTCTCCTCCGATCGAGATGACATTTCCGCGGGTGAGAAATTCTATTTCGGAGAAGCGCTCTGCGGGGTCGCCCTCCTTTGAGCAGAGGTAGATTCTGCCTCCCTCGTCGTTTGAGACCCGCTCGCGCCCGAGGTCGTGGAAAAAGGTCAGATCCTCGGTGAGATCTTCAAAGCCGGAGAAGGGCTTTTTCGTGACGAAATCGACCGGATCGCCGCTCTCGAAGCTCTGGGTTATCTTGACCGCGTGCCTTCTTCCGCCGTCAAAGACGATCCCGCCGCAGTCGCCGCTGAGCTTCCGGCTGTAGCGCCAGATATCCGGCGCGACCTCGCGCCAGTGACCGGTGACGGCTCCGTCGAGCTCCGAGCCGTAAATGCGCGGCTTTTCTCCGCTGCCGTAGGACGAGTAGGTAACTCCCGGCTCGGCGCGGAATTTTCCCCGCCAGATCCCGCCGCGCTCAAAAAGCGCCTCCGAGCCGGAGGGTATCTTATGAGACGCGAGCGCTCCGAGCGTACGCCAGGCGGATTTCGGCGATAGACCGTCGTTTTCATCGTTTCCCGAGGGGGATATGTAGAACAGCTTTTTTCCGAGCGCTGGTTCGTGGCTCGTGGAGAGTATCGAGCGTCTGAGCTCCTCGGAGCTCTCGTGAAGCTGTGCAAAGAGCGAGGCTGACGGCGACATAAGCATGGACGTTTCCCTTATCCGGCAAAAACCGGATTCCTTTCACCATTATTTTGGATAGGTACATGGATTACTGCCATCTATAATATAACACATTTTTCTCTAAAAAGCAATGGATTTTTGCAAATTTTTTATAAAAGCGGAGGTAAAGCCGGTATGAAAGAACCGCTGTATAAGGCTCTTGCCGCAGAGCTCAGGCGCGAGATCCGCTCGGGACGTCTGCGTCCGGGCGATAAGCTGCCGTCAAAGCGCGCGCTTGCGGAGGAAAAAAAGCTCTCGCTGATGACCGTCACCGGAGCGCTCGAGCTGCTTGAAGCCGAGGGCTGCATCCGCACCGAGGAACGGCGCGGATATTTCGTCGCCGACGCCGTAAAGCCGATGCTGCTCCCCGATCCTCCGCCCGAGCCGGAGCGCGGCGCTGAGAGCGGCTGTCTCTACGACTTCAAATCCTCTCACACGGCGGTGGAGGGCTTCCCGTTTTATACCTGGGCAAAGCTGATGCGCGAGACCCTCTCCGAAAAGGACGACCGTCTGCTCGCCGCTATCGACCCCAAGGGCGTTTACGAGCTGAGAGCCGAGATCGCAAAGCAGCTCGGGCTCATGCGCGGGATCGTCTGCGAGCCGCGGCAGGTTGTCGTCGGAGCGGGGACGGAGTATCTGATCGGACTTATCTATCAGCTGCTCGGCAAGAGCGGCTACGCCTTTGAGAGCCCGGGCTACACCAAAGCGGCTAAAATCTACTCCCGTCTCGGAGCGTCGCTGAGCTTCATCCCCACCGACAGCGAGGGCATCCGAGCCGACGTGATATCCGATACGCCGTCGATCGACGCGGTTCAGGTGACGCCGTCGCACAGCTTTCCGCTCGGAACGGTGACGTCGCTCGAAAGGCGGCGCGAGCTGATCTCGTGGGTGTCGGGGAGAGAGGGACGCTTTATCATCGAGGACGATTTCGACAGCGAGTTCCGCTACAGCGGGCCGAGCTTTCCGAGTCTCTACAGCCTTGATCACAGTGGCAGAGTCATATATATGAACACCTTTACCCGGACCCTCGCGCCGTCGATGCGTATCGGCTACATGATCCTGCCGCCCGAGCTCGTGTCGCTGTTCGAGCGGGAGTTCATGATCTATTCCTCGACCGTTCCGGCGCTCGAGCAGTACGTTCTGGCGCGGTTCATCGCCGACGGAGCCTTTGAGCGGCATCTCTCGCGCATGAGAAGGATCTATCGCCGCAGGAGAGACGTGCTTATCGAGGAGCTGTCGAGCTTTGGCGAGGAGATCGAGATACTCGGCGTTGAAGCGGGAGTGCATCTGCTCGTCCGGCTCTGCGGCGGGCAGAGCGAGCGCGAGGTCGTCGAGCTCGCCCGGTCAAAGGGAATACTGCTGTCGGGGATATCCGAGTATATGCCGTCGGGAGCTGATCCCGGGCTGTTCGGCGACGCGATAGTCGTCAACTTCGCCGGAGTCTGCGAGGAGGATATCCGCAGAGCGGGAGAGCTGCTGCGCTCTGAGAAAATATTGTAAATTATCTCCGGAATAACTGCCTGCGGTTGAAAAATTAACATTTTTATGTTATAATCAATAAAAGGCTTTGAAAGGTGGTACAGGAATGAATCTGCTGTATCTTAAATATGCCGTTGAGATCGCGGCCTGCGGCTCTCTTAACAAGGCGGCTGAAAAGCTGTATATCGGACAGCCGAATCTCAGCCGCACGATAAAGGAGCTCGAGGCGTCGCTCGGCGTCACGATCTTCGAGCGCTCTCCAAAGGGAATGATCGTCACACCCGACGGAGAGATCTTTCTGCATTACGCAAAGACGATACTCTCCGAGGTCGAGTCGCTTGAGGGAATGTTCAGGAACCGAAAGTCGCCGAAAAAGCGCTTTTCGATCTCCGCGCCGAGAGCGAGCTACATCGCCGAGGCGTTTGCGGAGTTTTCAAAGCGGCTCGTGCTCGAGGACGAGGTCGAGGTCAGATATCAGGAGACGAACTCTCAGAAGGCGATGGAGAATACGCTCGACGAGAACTGCCGTCTCGGAATAATCCGCTACGCCGAGAATTACGATCGTTTCTACAAGGAGAGAATGGACGAGAAAGGTCTGAGCTACGAGCTTATCGCCGAATTTACGCATCAGCTCGTCCTGAGCGCCGACTCTCCGCTCGCCGAAAAGGAGAATATCGCTCCCGAGGATCTGAAGGACTATATCGAGATCTCCCACGCCGATCTCTCGGTTCCGTCCATCCCGGTCTCCGAGGTCAAAAAGGAGGAGCTGCCGGAGGTCGGAAGAAAGATCTACGTCTACGAGCGGCAGAGCCAGTTTGAGCTGCTCTCGTCAAACCCCGATACCTTTATGTGGGTCTCGCCGATACCCGAAAAACTGCTCGACCGCTACGGGCTGGTACTGAAAAGCTGCGGCTGGAAC
>CACXED010000164.1 GCA_902766575.1 uncultured Ruminococcus sp.
CGATCAGAACTTCGCGTCCTTCTACGCGGCAAACGAGCCTGCTGTGAGCGCACAGATCAAGGACGTCAATGAAAATTACGGCAAGTGAGAATCTGCCGTTTCGCGCGGAAATATAAATTTGAATAAGAATTGCCGGGACGGTGTCAGCGCATCGCCCGGCGATTTTTTATATCAATATCCTCGATACTATAAGTACCTCAATGAATCTACCTTAGCTTTTCGACAATTTTTGCTCTCAAAGCAGATGAAAATATATGTGAAATATAACGAATGATTGCTTTCTCGCTGAGAACTAATTTACCCGGACACATATATGTCCCGCACATTTGATATAATTTATCCAAGTTAAAATCTCTTATAAAGGCGGATTATCCGATGAATTATTATGCGCACAAAAGCGGCGACGAACGCTGGCAGTCTGCCGTAGACCACTCGGAGGGAACCGAGGAGCTTGCCGGAAGCTTCGCGGGTGAGTTCGGCTTCGCGGCTTTGCGATAGGAGGGCATCACTCGGGTCTGCCCGATACCGGCAGCCGGGCGGTCGATACCGAGAACGACAGCACCTTTTGGGGTAAAATGAAACGCAGAGAAGCTATCGGAATCGATTTCGGCGATTACATAAATGAGCTCGGCGAGCTGCCCGAGCTTCCCGATCTGCCGGAAAACTTCCGTCCGCGAAAGGACGATTTCTACAGCTATCAGTTTCTCGGGAGAATGTTATTCTCGTCCCTGACCGACGCGGATTTTCTCGATACCGAGCGCTTCATGTCGGGCGGAAAAATCGAAAGGGATTCCGGCGAGCCGATTGAGCTCCTGAAGCAGCGATTTGACCGTCATATGGAGGATTTCTCCGGAAAGACCGGCAGGCTCAACGAGAACCGTCAGAAAATCCTCGCAAGCTGCCGGAGCGCGGCGGAATCGGACAAAGGCGTATTCCGTCTGACCGTCCCTACCGGCGGCGGAAAGACCCTCTCGTCGATGGCGTTTGCGCTCAATCACGCGGTAAAGTATGGAATGAAGCGGATAATATACGTCATTCCCTACGTAAGCATAATCCGTCAGACGGTCGGAATTTTCGAGGATATTTTCGGTGAGGAGAACGTGCTCGGTCACTATTCCACCGCTGATTTCCAGAGCGGCGGCGAGGAGCGCTCACAGGCTGAGCTCGCCGCCGAGAACTGGGACAAGCCGATAATCGTTACGACCAACGTGCAGTTTTTCGAATC
Source organism: uncultured Ruminococcus sp. (assembly GCA_902766575.1). Taxonomy (GTDB): domain Bacteria; phylum Bacillota; class Clostridia; order Oscillospirales; family CAG-272; genus Flemingiibacterium. The sequence goes on from CACXED010000164.1 coordinate 1,226, forward strand.
GCTTCACTCGAACAGAACTTCGAACTGCCGCAAGCTGCACAATATCGCGCAGAGCGTGCTTATCTTCGACGAAGCTCAGATGATTCCGGTGGGACTGCTCCGTCCCTGTCTGAGAGCGGTATCCGAGCTGGTGAAAAATTACGGCTGTACGGCGGTGCTGTGTACGGCGACTCAGCCCGCGCTCGAGGGACTTCTCTCGGATAACGGGATAACAGCAAGCGAAATCTGCCCCGATACCGCGCAGATGTATCAGGATTTCAAAAGGGTCGGATATAAAAAGCTCGGAGTGCAGAGCGACGGGGCTATGCTTGAAAGACTGCGCGAATGTGACTCGGCGCTCTGCGTACTTAATTCCAGAAAGAGCGTTCGGGAATATTACGACGCGCTGAAAGGCGACGGCGTATATCATCTGTCAACCTATATGACGCCGACGCACCTCGGGCGGAGCATCGACCTGATACGCGAAAGGCTCGCGTCGGGCGAGAGGTGCATTGTCATATCCACATCGCTCATTGAGGCGGGAGTCGACGTTGATTTTCCGGCGGTATTCCGCGAGACTGCGGGGCTCGACTCGATCATACAGGCGGTCGGAGCGAATCTTGTCGGCTTCAACGCCCCGGCATATGAGTCCTACGGCAAGGACGGCGGTCAGGGGCTGAACGCTCCGGTCGGACGGTATGCGATGTATGCTTATACCTCGGCGCTGAATTATCTGCTGGCAGGCAAAAACCGGATAAGGCTCGGAGACGCGACTGTCGTATGGTGGACGCTCGACGGCGACGAGGAAGCCGAGGACTTTTTCGATGAGATGCTGAACGGCGGCGACGACGATACCGCAATCAGCAGTGCAATGGACAAGATCAGCCGCGGCGAGCCGCTCGGACTCACCGACGAGCAGCTTTCGAAGCAGTTCTGTATTCTCGCGATTTCTCCGAACGCCGCCCGGCTTTCGGTCAGATTCTTCTACCGCGATACCTTCGGGAAGTTCATACAGAATATAGCCGCGCATTACAAGCGCCTGGAGATTGATAAATCGGACAAGCTGCGCAAATATCTGACGCCCTATTTCCTGCTGCTCGAGACGGTCTCTCCGAACGTCCGTGACAGAGCGGGCAATGTGTCGCCGCTGCTCGGCGGAGCGCTGCTGTCGGCTATACTCAACGACTGGCGCTATCCCGAGACGCTGTATGAATCGGTGCTGACAAGGATTCGCGCCGAGCATGAGGTCACAGCCGGGAAAGCCGCGATAATCAAGGCTTATCTTCTTAAAAATACAAACAATGAAAATTACAGGGAGGTTCTTACAATGGCACTGAACGAAGAAAGCACGAACCGCGCTTATGTGCTGGGACGGCTGTTCGCGGCGCTGGAGGACGCGCAGTATCATGCGAACAATTCCTCGAATCTGAAGGAGCGCTATCTGACGTCGGCCTGCGCCACTCCGGGACTGGTGTTCCCGAGCATGATCCAGATGGCGGCGCATCACACCGCCAAATCCGGGAGCGTCGCCGATGCGAAGCTGATAGGCACGCTGATTGATAAATTAGAGGGCGGAGTTTCCTTCCCGGCGAGACTGAACAACACTGAGCAGGGGCTGTTCCTCGAGGGATATTATCATCAGACGCAGAAAAAATTCAGAGATATCGAAGCCGCTAAGAAGGCCAAGGAGGAATAAAAAATGAGCGAGATTATCAAGAACCGTTACGAATTTACCATTCTTTTCGACGTTGAAAACGGAAACCCGAACGGCGACCCGGACGCCGCGAATATGCCGAGAGTAGACCCCGAGACCGGTCTCGGACTTGTGACCGACGTCTGCATAAAGCGGAAAATCCGCAACTATATCGAGGACGTCAAGGAGGAGTCCGAGGGCTATAAGATATATATCAAGGACGGCGCTCCGCTGAACGCCTCGGACAAGACCGCCTATACAGCCGTGCTCGGCGAGGGCAAGAAGCTCGAAAAAAAGGATCCCGAAATCGACAACAAGCTCCGCGATTTCATGTGCGCGAATTTCTACGACGTCCGCACCTTCGGAGCGGTTATGACGACCTTCGTCAAGGATAAGCTAAACTGCGGACAGGTCCGCGGACCGGTGCAGATAGGCTTTGCTCGCAGCATAGATCCGATCGTCCGTCAGGAGGTTTCGATAACCCGTATAGCCATAACCACCGAAGCCGATTTCGCCAACAAGGAAACCGAGATGGGCAGAAAGCACATCGTCCCCTATGCGCTCTACCGCGCCGACGGCTTCATCTCGGCTAACCTCGCGAGAAAGGTTACGCATTTCACCGAGGAGGATCTCGAGCTGTTGTGGTACGCGATAATCAATATGTTCGAGAACGATCACAGTGCCGCAAGAGGTAAGATGGCAGTCAGAAAGCTCGTCATATTCAAGCACGATTCCGAGCTGGGCAACGCTCCGTCGCACAAGACGCTCGACCTCGTGTCGATAAAGCGCCGGGACGGCGTCGATATCGCGAGAAGCTACAGCGATTACGAGGTAATCATCGAC
>CACXED010000165.1 GCA_902766575.1 uncultured Ruminococcus sp.
GTTAATATATTCAATAGCCGGCGACAGCTTACGGAAACGGTAACTGTCGCGGCTTTTTTCAAATATTTCGTCGGCGAGGATCGACAGGATCGAATAGAGCCTTGCCATACATTTCGTCTTACGGCTGATCGTACCCGAACACCAGATCGAATACATTTCGGAAAACAGCTCGGATATCCGCGCACCGACCGCGGACGAGACCGAAATCCGCGTCGGAAATTCAAAATTATCGTCAAGCGGTGAAAAATCCGCTAAAATATACGACACCTGACTGCATTCAAACGCCTCTGAAATATCAATATTCCCGCCGCGAACGAAGATTATCTCGCCCTTGCGCACGACGTGCGAGGACTCACCGACCGTATATTTCAGCTGTCCGTCGGTTATGTATGCGACGGTACTGAATACTCTCGGACCTATCGGAATATAAGGCTTCCCGGGATAGAGCGTGTCGGTTTTTATATCGTTGATTCTTTTCACTATAATTTCGTTTTCAAGCATTACTATCGCCTCACTTCAAAATAATTATATCACACCCCGCCATGACATTCAAGCCGCTTGCGGATAATTATGAATATATTCATTTAATATTAACAATATTGAATGTTTCAGACAAATAATTATCGTCCCTGACATTTACAAAATCCCGCCGTTGCGCTATACTATTGATATCAACAATATGGAGGCGATTATTATTAAGCTCAGAGGAAACAAAGCCATCGTGACCGGCGCAAGCCGCGGGATAGGTCTTGAAATCGCAAAAGAGCTCGTCAAAAACGGCGTTTCGGTCGTTATAACCGGCCGGAACGAAAAAACGCTCGCCGAAGCCGCAAAGGAATCGGGGGCGATACCGGTCGTCTGGGATATCTCGGACATTTCGCAGATGCAGACAAAATTCGACGAATGTGTCGATCTGCTCGGCGGGTTTGACATTCTCGTCAACAACGCCGGAGTTTTCGACAAGGTCGGCTGGGGCATGGGAATGCTGAATGTCACCGAGGAAGACTGGGACAGGGTCATGGACATAAATCTCAAAGCGGCGTTTTTCATCATGCAGACCGCGGCGAAATATATGCTTGCAAACGAAATTCGCGGAAATATCCTGAATATTTCGTCGGTCGCGGCGAACGAACCGCTTCAGGGACCCTACGGAGCTTCGAAAGCCGGGCTGTTCGGTCTGACCCGCGGCTGGGGCAGGGTTCTCGCGCCGACCGGTATCGTTCTGAACGGTATCGCGCCCGGACCGGTCGCAACCGAGATGAACGACTGGCACGAGGGCGATTCGCTCGCGCATACAAGAATCCCGACCGGAAGATTCGTCACTGTCGATGAGGTTGCAAAGCTCGCGATGTATCTTCTCAGCGAGGACGCCGTGCAGATAATCGGTCACTCGATAGTCTGCGACGGCGCATATGATATTAAATAGTGAGGTGCTGAAATGAAAAAAATTACGACAGGCATAATTCTTCTCGCGCTGATTCTTGGAACGTTTTCCTGCGGCTCGGAGCCGTCCGGAACAAATGAAACCACCACGTCCGATACGGATGCAGCCGAGGAGACGACAAGCGGCTCGGGACTTCCGAAGCTCGATTACAACGGAGATACCGTGACAATTCTCGTTGAGGACTATGGCGGTTACTGCGGCGTTGATTTCTATGTTGAGGAATCTAACGGAGATATCGTTAATGACGCGGTTTATAACCGCAATCAGTCGGTCGAGCAGTCTCTGAACGTCAATCTCGAATGGGTCGGCATAACTCACGCATGGGATGACCGCGAGGATTTTCTTACCAAATTCCGCTCATCTGTGCTTGCAGGCGACGGAGCTTATGAAATAGCCGCCGGGCTTGGGTATTTCATGCCGTCCTTTGTCAGCGACGGACTGCTTTCGGATATGTCAACGCTCCCGTACATCAATCTGCAACAGCCGTGGTGGTCAAAGAACTTCTCGGATAATTCCGCAGTTGACGGCCGTTACTATTTTGCGACCGGAGATATCTCGCTCGGACTTATAAAGAATATGTTCTGCATCTTTGAGAATCTCGAGCTTGCCGAAACGCTCGGAGTTGAAAATCTCTACGACGTTGTGCGCGACGGTAACTGGACGCTCGAAAAAATGATAAAAATATCCGCGGACATCTACTCCGATATCGACGGCGACACAACGGTCGGACAGAGCGACCGCTTCGGACTTCTGCTCAACAGCGGCAACCATATAACCGGATTCATCGAGCCGTTCAACGTAAACATAATCGAATTTTCCGGCAGCGAGCCTGAATTTGTTTTCGGAAACGCTCACAACACCGACGTCGTTGAAAAGCTCTCCGCTATGATAAACGATAACGACGGAATATTCTTCGATACGAAAGGCGAGCAGGAAACGGCTTACAACAGCATATTCAGGAACGGAAATGTTCTTCTTGCGACCGGATGGCTTATGCACACCGATTCATACCGTGATCTGACCTATGATTACGGCGTGCTTCCGTATCCGAAATACGATGAATCACAGACAGAATACAAAACAACTGTGCTGACGACCTATTCTGTCGTTACTGTTCCGGTAGACTCAAAGAACAAGGAACGGGCGGCGGCTGTATGCGAGGCTTTAGCGTATGAAAGCTGGAACTCGGTAACTCCCGCATATTTTGAGACTGCGCTTAAGGTGAAATATGCCCGCGACAACGATTCCACGCAGATGTTTGATATCATCCGTGAGGGCGTATCGTTTGACTTTGGCTATATTTACACTCTTGCGTTTGATGGAATTTCAGACAGATTCAAGGATGCTGTAGAAAGAAGCGAAGCATGGGCATCGAAAATTGAATCGATACGACAGGCGCAGGAGGAAAAGCTCTCGACACTCGTTGAATCAATAAGAGAAAATATTGAATAATAGGTCAGGAAGTAACTATGAACACCAGAATAAATTCACTTCTTCAAAAAGCGCTCGACGGAAGCATGAACTTCCACGCAGCGCCGACCGCCTACGACCGCGAGGATCTGTTCCTCCCGCCGGTCAGAATGTCGTCAAAACGCCTCGGAGAGTACATGGCGAACCAGACTCCGCTAATATTCGAGGAGAGCCGCCTGCCCTGCTTTATGGCGTTTGACGGCAGCGTTGAGGGCGATATTTTCAGCCGCGCCGGGCATAAGAACTTCGGAATGGCGTGCGCTAATTTCTACAACCGACCGGTGCATAACCTGCTCACCTTCGAGTGGCAGCACTCGGCGGGCGATTTCGAAAAGGTGATAAACGGCGGCTTCGTGCAGATTAAGCGCGAAATTTCCGATTCGCTCGAAGCCCACAAAAACGACGCCGACGCGGTCGAATATCTCGAAGCTCTCGCGGCATTCTGCGATTCTACGATAAACTGGGCGCACAAATGCTCGGACTATGCAAAAAATCTCGCCGAATCGGCAAAAGCCGAAAACCGCGAAAATCTTCTGCTCCTCTCCGAAAAGCTCAGAAAAGTCCCCGAATATCCCGCCGAAAGCTTCTACGAAGCGATACTCTCGCTCAGTATGATCTATCCCTATCTCCCCGACAGCATCGGGCTTATCGACCGCTATCTCTACCCGTTCTATAAAAAGGACAAAGCCGCCGGAGTGTCCGACGGCGAGATTGGTGAGCTTTTACAGGAATTTTTCCTGCTGATTCAGGGGCGGATAAATGTGAAATCCGACCGCTTCCACCGCGGCGGTGAGACGCATTTCTGCGTCGGCGGTTTCCTTGAAAACGGCGAGGACGGCTTCAATGAGTTATCAAGGCTGATCGTCGATTCGCTGCTTGATCTGCCCACGTGGATACCGCAGATTTCTCTGCGCTGGACGCCGAAAACGCCGACCGAGGTTCTGCGCTATATGCTCGACCGTGAGCGAAACGACCCGAACAAGCGCGTAGCGTTCGTGAACGACGTTCCTCGCATCGAGGGACTGATGAAATACTCGGGCTTCACAAGGAGCGAAGCGATAAAATACTCGATGATAGGCTGCAACGAGATCGCCATGCCGGGCGGGATCGTCTTTGGCTTCGACCCGATGAATATTCTCCGGTCGGTCGAGCGGACTTTTCATGAGTTCCGGGATGAGATCATAAACGCCGCGACCTTCGATGAGTTTTTTGCTGTCTACAAGCGCGTGCTGTTCGAGGATCTCTGGGAAGCCGAAGCGATCAGCCACGGACTCCAGAATATCCGCTCGCGGGATACAAACATTGTGAGCGCCGTTTTCATCGACGGATGTATCGAAAACGCAGCGAGTATGACAAAGGGCGGAGCGACGAAATACACCGCCGTCGCCGATCTCATTGGGATCCCGAACGTAATTGATTCGCTTTCGATAACAAAGCAATTCGTTTTTGACGAAAAGCTGACTAACATGAGGGAGCTTTGCGACGCGCTTGAAGCGGACTGGGCAGGATATGAGAACCTACGGCATACTATCCTGCGCAGGGGTGAGTTTTTCGGAAACGACGACGACACCTCGAACGAAGCGGCGAGACTTTTCACATCCGCACTTGATGAGTGGAACAACGATACGAATTATCTGAAAAAACGCTGGATATTCGGAAATCTTATCGGCTACAACGAGCATCACAAATTCTTCGGCGACGCGACAAAAGCGACTCCGGACGGACGGCGCTCGGGCGACGCGCTGACCTTCGGCATCGGTCAGACGGGCGGAAAAGACATGAGCGGACTTACCGCGCTGCTGCTTTCGGTGGCGAAATGCGACCCGTATTCGATACTCACCGGTCCGAGTGTGACGAATGTAATGCTTGACGAAAAGCTGATTCGCGACGATGCGCAGTTCGAGAAGCTGGTAAAGCTCTTTGAGACCTATTTCAGAGCCGGAGGAACGCATTTTCAGCTGACCTATGTCTCGCGCGAGGAA
>CACXED010000166.1 GCA_902766575.1 uncultured Ruminococcus sp.
AAAGATTATACAAATACCCTTCCTGAGCGGCGGGTCCAAGCTCATACTGTCTCAGGAACACGAGATCATACAGATCTTCATTCGCCATGACCGACTTTTTCAGCACAGCAAAGGTATCCGGAAACGCTTCAACAGGCGCAGGGTATTCCTGTATTTTGACGTTATAGGTTGATTCAATATCGACGTTGCGGCGGTAGACCGCGTCGTTTATGAGATCTCCGGTTTCGCTTTCCGCGTAGATCTCAAAATTTGAAAACTGATCGTAGGTATCGCTTTTTGCGGAAAGCACGCGAAATTCCCGTCCGCCCCAGTCTGTGTCCGGCACTTCCAGAACCTTAGCGGGATCGACCGTCTCTGTCTGCACGCCAGTTTCGGTTATTTCTTGGGTGTCCTGATCGGGTTTTGTTTCGGTTTGCGAATCTCCGCAGGAGACACTGCCTGCCGCCATCAGAGTGACCAACAGGAATGCAATGGTTTGATTCATCCGTTTCATAATCTTAAAGCTCCTTTATGTAAATAAATTAAATTTTAACATCCATTCACACCGGACGCACCGGCTTCTGCCCGCTTAGTCCGGAAATCAGTACAGTCTGATGACGTGACCGCACCGTCTGAGCGAAGAACCATGTGCGGCGATTCATATCCCTTGAGCCGTACATTATTCAGCGTCAGGCTGCGGTAATTCTCCGCATCTAAAAATGCGTCCGCTTCATGTCCCGCAGCCGGGGAGAGCGTCACATTGTTAAGTGTGAAAGCTATGGCGTTATCTGGATCGCCATGAATATGGATCGGCAGAACCACACCCGCCGCCGTACAGTCTTCAAAGGTGATGGAAGCAAGCGCTGTTCCGCAGCTCCAGATATGTTCCCCGAAAGTCATCATGAACAGCGTTCTGACGTCATCAAATACGCAGCGCCGGACAGTAATGTTTCCGGGCGTATACGGCAGTTTGCCGAAGCGTTCGTCACAGTAGTATAAAAATCCGGTCAGAGTTTTGCGAGCCGTTCGATGAGCGGAATACGCGCCGCGTACCTTTTCATCATACGAAAGCCCGCCGCGGAAGTCAAAGCGTGGCTCACCGCAGTTCCTGCAGTCCTCGATCAGAACATCGGTGCCGCCAAAGCGCATCGAGCTGCACGCCGAATTTAGTATACACCGGCGCATGACAACATCACGGCTTCCAAACCCGGCAAGACAATCGTCTCCTGTATAAAATGCGCAGCCCTCGATTCTGACATTTTCGCAGAGAAAGATGTCAACGCCGTCATGACCGCCAAAAACGCTTACATTCCGCATATCAATTTCCTTTGAGCGGAAGACGGCGTGCGCCCAGTTGCCCGTGTTCCTGAGGGTATAACCGCGCAGAGTCACGCGCTCCGAATCCCATATGTCGATTCCATGCGGCCCGCGGTAATCCTCCTCTCCCTTGGCATCATAGCAGTTCATGCCGTTTATGATCGAACCGGGCTCGCCGATCACTGCGATGTCATGGGCATCAAACGCACGAATCAGCGCGTTGTTCCAGCGGCTTGTTCTGAGCGCGCTCCTATATTGCTTCGGTTCTTCACCTGGAATATCGGACACCGGTTCAATCCTGTCGCCGCGCCATGACATATAATCCTCCGGATCGGCGCTGCCCTCCAGAATCGCGCCGGACAGCAGATGCAGCGTCACATTTGAGCGCAGGCGAAGTCCTCCTGTGCGGTATATTCCAGCCGGTATAACCACCTCGCCGCCACCGGCCAAAAAGCAGTCGTCTATGGCAGCCTGTATCGCTTCGGTCTGCAAACGATCCGATACGACCGCGCCGTAATCAGTAATGATGAATTTCTTCACAGTAGGTTTCCTCCTGAAAATTGTCTCAGCACAGATTTATCACAATCAGCGCCGTAATTCCGAGCGCCAGCCCTAACACGCTTTTCGCGGTGAGCTTCTCCTTGAATACAATCGCCGCGGTCAGCGCGGTCACGATCGTCGCGCCGCCGTCGTTTATCGGGAACATAATCGCCGAAGGTATAACTCTCGCCGCGATCGTCGAGAGCTGATTTATCAAAAGAAGTATCACCGACAAACCGGCTCCGTACCACCAGAGCTTTTTCGGAAGTCCGGCTATTTCCCCGCGATGCTCCTTTCTGACCGCCTGGGGTATCAGCCCGACGCACATCCCGACTCCCACAAGCCCGAACGCGAGGAACGAGAACATCGAAACGCTCACCTCGGGCAGATACTTGGAGAACATCTTCTGCGCGACCATCGTCAGACCGTTTGACAGCATACTGCCGAGCAGCAGCATCAGAGTCCGGAATGTGCAGCTGCCGGTCAGCTCCTTTGAGTAACCGATCAGCAGCCATCCGGAGAATATCAGCAGAATTATCCCGGCGAGCTGAATCAGGCTCATCGGCTCGTCAAAGAGGAATATGCCGAATATACAGGGCAGCAGCAGTCCCGCCGAGCCTGCCATCGACGCTAAAACCATCGCTCCGCTTTTGAGCGCTTCCAGTCCGAAATACAGATTCGATCCGAGCGCCGCGGCTCCCAGCGCCGATATCGCGAGCGCTTTCAGGCTGAATCCGGTGAATCCTCCGCCAACCAGCAGCAGAATCAGCGCCATGCCGCCGGAAAGCAGATATCTGTAAGCGCCGTATGCAAAATAAGCCGGAGCGCCGCTGACAATGCCGCTTGTGCGCTTGTTAAAAAGGTTCTGCGGCAGACGGAGAAAAAGTATTATAAAAAGGTATAGGTATTCAAGCATTTATTTAATAACGACTACCGTGTTTGCCTCCATGGTGAGCGAGAACCGACCTCTGTCTGACGCGACCGTTCGCACCGGAACCAGATCGTGAGCTTCGTCAAGCAGACAGATCGTGTAAAGTCTGTCCTCGCCGTCGAGCTCGACCTCAAATGTGCGCGGAACAGCTGAATCATCGTCAGTGAAAAATGTTATCATGGCAATAAATTCGCCGTCCTTTACTGCCGAAGCGGCATAGATATCCGGCACATCGCAGACAGTTTCGCACTCGCTGCCAAGCTTCAGCATATCTCCCCAGGTTTTAATGACATGATAGCCTTTGCGAATACCGCAGGTCTGATTCTCGAACAGACAGTTCATGCCGCTTGAAAGTCTCGCGTCGTAATACATCAGCATATCCACAGGCTCGTCCTGAGCCGCAGACATTACCGCTGAGGTGAAAGCCGCGCCCTTTATGCCGATAATCTTTTCAAGGCTGTACCTCCATTCTTCCCCGCAGAAGCTGCGCACATAGTTCCATTCGTCAAGGATGCTTTCGGTATTGACAAGCCCGTATTCGTCAAGGAGAGCGCGGTGTTGTCTTATATTGCGGCATATGTCGGCTACGTTTGGCGCATATATGTGCCATGAATAGAAGTCAAGCGGCAGCTTCTCATCCCGTATCTTTTCAAAGAACGGTCTCAGCCATCCCTCGTTGTATCCGCATACAGCCGGGCCGCCTATCTTCAGGTCAGGAAAACGCTCCTTGAGATGCTTTGATGCAGCTGCGTAAAGCTCATAGAACTGCTCCGGAGTGCCGAGCCAGCATTTGCCGTAAAGGTCAGGCTCGTTCCAGATCTCCCAGTATTCTATTCCCATATGAAAGCCGTCTGCCCAGCCCTCGTTGTAATGCGCGATTATATGCTCGCATATCACCGCCCATTTTTTGAAGTCCTTCGGCGGAAGGATACCGTACTTCTTTGACCAGTGCTCGATCTTGTTCCCGAGACGGTAGAACACCTTTGTTCCGCACATTTCGATGTGTCTCAGGTACTCGTCGGTGATTGCGAAATCATACGACGCGGGATCATACGGGTCGGCGTTAAAATCCGGGAAGATACAAATAACATCGACCGTATGCTCGCCGCCGAGCGAATAATCTATGGACGCATCGTGAGTCCTTGCAAAGGGTATTCCCGCGTCGCGGTAGGCCGGGAGATTTGTTAAATTCTGATCCGCATTATCGGTGTACTTCGGGCCGTTGTTGACGGCGTTCATCGGCTTGATACTGCCGATAATCTTTGATCTGTCAATATGAAGTTTCATTTTTCAAGTATCCTTTCAAAAATTCTTATCTGTATTGATCCTTGCCGTGGTGTCGCGGATTATCAGCTCGCATCTGACGAGCACCTGCTGCGGTATATGCTTCTCCGGATCCTTTATACGATCGAGGAGGAGCTTGACTCCGAGGCTGTTTATCTCTGCCGCGTAGGTTCGTATCGTAGTCAGCGGCACGCTTGCGTAAGAGGCGCTGGGAATGTCGTTTATGCCGATAATCGAGATATCCTCCGGGACGCGGATACCGCTCCGAGTAAAGGTGTGGATAGCTCCGAGCGCTACCTCGTCATAAGCCGCAAGGAGCGCAGTCGGCCTCTCGTCGAGGGTCATATAATATTCCGCTGCCTCGGAGCCTATCTCCGCAAAGCGCTTTCGGCTGATATAGATGAGCTTCTGATCGGCGTCAAGTCCGAGTCTCGCGGCGCAGGACTTGAAATATGCGAGCTTGAGCTTGGTGTTCTTCTCACCGATGAAGCCTATTTTCCGGTGTCCGAGCGCCATCAGATACTCCAGCGCCTCGAATATTCCCGACTCAAGATCACAGTCGACCGTATCGCTCCGATCCTGTAAGTTTCTCGACGACAGCCTGACCATCGGAATTTCGAGCGGAAGCGGATATGGCATATCCGTAAGTGCGATGATTCCCTCGGCAAATCCGTCGTCGGTGAGCTGATCTATTATCCGGCAGAAGCGCTCCGAGTCGAAGCCGCAGAGATGTATATACGGCTCGATGCCGAACCGCCTGAACTCGGACACCAGACCGCTGACCGTCTGCGAATAATAAACGCTGACGATCTCCGGGACTATTATGGCTATGCGGGTTGCGTTGCGGTCGCGCCGGTATTTCGGGCGGATAACGCCGTTCTCCTCAGCGATCATGCGGATGCGCCGGACAGTCTCATCGCTGATCTCCGGGCTTCCCGACAGAGCCTTTGAAACTGTCGAAAGCGAAACTCCGGCAAGCTGCGCTATCTTGCGATAGGTCATTTTTCAAAATTCCTTTCTGTCTGTATGATTATATTATATCATATAAAAGCCGGAAATCAAGCCTTGAAAGCACGAAACAGTTTCGCTTTTTCATTTGGATATATTATCCTGTTCCATTCTGATAAAAACACCTACTTAACATAACAGACCCTTCACGGCAAATAGTCGTGAAGGGCTTGATTATATTTGTTTCATACCTCAATATACCCGGTCGGGCTGACGCCGTAGCGGCGCTTGAACAGCCGTGAAAAATAATACACGCTCGAATATCCGAGGTATTCCGAAATCTGGCTGACGTTCATCGACGAGTTCGACAGCAGCTCGACAGCGTGGTTCAGCTTCACCATGTTGACATATTCGCTGACCGTCATACCCAGCTCCCCGCGGAACAGCGAGCAGATATGCTCCTTTGAGAGCGAAAACCGCTCGGCCAGCGATTCGGGCGAAATACGTCCGGTGAAATTCTGATCGATATATCGGAGCATACGCTCGAGCGAAAGCGAATATTTTCCGGTGCGATCGTTCCCGCTGCACGCGGTCTTGGACGCGAAGATCAGCATTTCATGGAAGTAAATGTCTATCATCAGCCGGTCGAGATAGCGTCCGGTGGAATAGAGGCTCTGCCCTCTGGTAAACAGCGCGAGCAGATTTGAATAGGTCGCGGCGTCAGGATGCGTATGCTCGACAAGGCAGATCATATCCGAGCCTGCGCCCGGCAGATAGAACTTCTGCTTCACCTCCGGAAGCTCCCGCAGACAGTCTTTTATATCGTCCTCATTCGCCTTTTCATAGCCGGCATAGAAGCAGGCGAAGCAGTATTCGCAATGGTCGGCGGTAGTCAGACGATAGAATTTATCCGCCGGGATAAAAAGCAGATCGCCCGCCCTGACGTCGTAGGTGCGGTTCGCAATGCGGCATTCGCAGCTTCCGGAAATGATCAGCGTCAGATGATTATAATCCATTTGTCGTCCTCCGTGTCTCCACGGCGGATTTTCGTTCGTCCGCCCCAATATGGAAAGACGGATGTCGGAAAGTTTCAATTTATACAGCATCGCGGCACCTCCCTAAGATATATTTTATCATTATTACTCTCAAAATTCAAGGCATAATCAAACAATCTTAATATAGTGCAAAAATTTTCCGCCGATTCAGACCATGTGCAAATAACCTTAATATCCTGCATTGAAAAAAGCGAAAAGCTGCGATATACTTATCTTATCGCGCGAAAAAAAGGAGATTATATGAATACTATACCGGAAAAATTCAACGATTATCTCACGCCCTACAAATACGGCAAGACGATCCTCGCGCCGTCGGGCGAGGAGGGCGCATTCGACCGCTTTGCCGCCGACAATATGAGAATCTGCCGTCACAACGGCAAATTCTACTGCTTCTACATCGGCTTCGACGGAAAGGGCTACCGAACGGCTATGGCGGTCTCGGAGGATCTTCTGCACTGGGAGAAGAAAGGCATAGTCCTCGACGCCGGATCGGGGCATCCTTGGGACAACAGCGGACGGGCGATCTCGTCGCTGCTCTGCGATATCGACATCTACGGAAACCGCGAGCTTATCAAATATGACGGCAAATATTGGATGTTCTATCACGCCTATCCCGGGGTCGGCTACGAGGTCGGAGCCGCGGCTAACGGGCTCGCGTGGACTACCGACGAGGAACTGCTCGAATGGCACTGTGAGGATTCTCCGGTATTTGAAAAGGGCGCACCCGGATGCTGGGACGGCGGCGGACTCTACTCCACCTGGATAGTGCCGCATAACGGCAGCTTCATGCTCTACTACAACGGCAAGGAAAGCACAGACTGGTGTTGGCATGAACAGGTCGGAGTTGCGTTTTCGGACACCTTGCATGGCTGGAAGCGCTACGAGGGCAATCCGGTGATGAGGGTAACTCCTAACCATTGGGACAGCATATTCTCCTGTGGTCAGCACGTGCTTTTCGACAGCCGGAAGAACCGCTGGGTGATGTTCTACTGCGGATTTGACGCTAAACACGCGCAGGACGGTGTGGCGGTCAGCGACGATATGCTCCATTGGGAGAAATGCCCCGAGCCGATCATTCCCTACGGCAAGCCGGGCGAGCTCGACTCCACCCATGCGCACAAGCCCTGCGTTATTTACAACGACGGCATTCTGTGGCATTTCTACTGCGCCGTCAGACCCACCGAAACCGAGGAAGAAAAGCGTCGCTTCGGACACGAATACCGCTGTCTGACCGCCGCGCGCTCAAAACCGTTCTGATTATAATTGAAAGGAAAATAAAAATGAAAAAACGCATTACGTCATCAGTCCTGCTGCTGCTCGTTCTGGCCCAGCTCGCCTCCTGCGGAGGGGAGAGCGGCGGAAAGGACACCACCGCATCGGACGGCACGGAATCTACCGTTCCGGAGGAAACCCGCATCTGGCGCGATTCCCTGCCCGAGCTGAACTTCGAGGGCAAGACCTTCACCATCGCTATCTACGAGAATCCCGACGCGCGAAACCATGTTTTCTCGGACGAGCAGACCGGCGATACGATCAACGACGCTATCTACGAAGCCACGCTGAATGTCTCTCAGCGTTTCAACGTGAAGCTCGAGGAGCTCATTGATGAATCCGATGCTCCCGGCTCTACTGCCGATACCCAGTCGTTTTTCAGAAACAATGTAATGGCGGGCGACGCGCCCTTCCATGTGTCGAACACGAGAGCTCCGAACGCGCTTTCATTCTACGCGGAGGAGCTGGTAATCCCCTTCGACGAGCTTGAATATATCGACCTTTCGCAGCCTTACTGGGCATCCGAAGCGAACTCAATGCTTTCGATAAACGGCGTTCACTACACTGCGCTCGGCGATATGAACCTCAGCGCGTATGACCTGACACTCGTTCTGCTTTTCAATGAGAATCTGCTTAAAAACTATAATCTCGAATCGCCTTTCGATCTTGTTGAAAGCGGCAAATGGACCTTTGACAAGATGTATGAGATGATGACGGCGGTCTCTAACGATCTGAACGGCGACGGCGTTTTCGATGAAAACGATCAGTACGGCTATTCAGCCTACGGGCGTATAGTAGCGCAGAATTTCTGGATCGCCGGCGGCATAAAGACCGTAGTCAAGGATGCCGACGACTGCTATCAGCTCAATCTCTCAAATGAAAACGCCATTGACTATATTACAAAGTTCACCGAAAAGCTCATGGGCGGCAATCTGTGCTATTTCAACGACATCAACGGCTGGTATGACGGTATGCCCGACTGGGAGATCGAGATGTTCAAGAACGACCGCGTACTTTTCGCAGGCTCGTCGCTCCGCTGGATGGAGTCGCTGCGCGATATGAACACCGATTTCGGAATCATACCCTATCCGAAGCAGGATGAGAAGCAGGAAAATTATTATGTCCGCCTCGGCTACTGGAACGCTCCGATCGTACCGGTGACGAATCAGGAGACCGAAATGACCGGCGCGCTGCTCGAAGCGCTCAACGCCGAGTACAGCAGAATCGTCCGTCCGAAATATTTCGACACCGCGCTCAAGGGCAAGATCGCGCGCAATGAGGAATCGGCGCGTATGCTCGACCTGATTCTCGACAGCCGCACGATAGACGTCGGCGACTCGCTGTTCGCAGGTACTATCCGCGCTACGATTACCGATGTGTTCACGAGAGGCTCGACCGACTTTATGTCGAGCATCGAGTCTAACCGCCAGACAAACGAAAAGGCGCTCGCCGACGCTATGCCGCAGAGCGCAGAATAAAGCCGGTTTCCCGCCGCCGGGAGCTGCTATAACCGAAAAAGTGGAATTTTTGCGCTGAAAGCTGAATTGTAAATACTCCATAAATAAGTTATAATATCAATAGCAATATCCGCAAATATAACATAAGGAGTGAACTGCAATGAAACGAATTATCGCGCTTTTACTGACAGCCGCACTGATCTGTCCGCTTGCTTCCTGCCAGAGTGCGGAGCAGGGCGGCGAAACGTCTGCTGCCGACCAGACGACCGAAAGCACGGTCGAAACCACCCGTGAGACCGCTCTTGCGGATAACCTCGACTTCGGCGGCGAGACGATCAACTTCCTCTGCCGCAAGGATGAGGGCAATACCTCGTACATAAACGAAATCGGCGCGCTCGAAATCACCGGAGACGTGATAGACGACGCTATCTATCAGCGCAACCGCTCGGTCGAGCAAAGGCTCAACGTCGTGATAAACCCGATCAATATGAACGGCTACTGGGACAACCAGAAGGAGTTTTTAGGACGTGTGCGCAACAGCGTTTCGTCCGGAGACAATGAGTATGACGTAGTAGTCGGCTACGCGGCTTATATCTCGCCCCTTGCGACCGAGGGTATGCTCAGGAATCTGTCCGACGCTCCGCATATAGATTACGACCGCCCATGGTGGAACAGCTCGATAATCGAAAACGGCAGCGTCAAGGGCAAAAGCTACTTTGTCGCCGGAGATATCGGACTGTCCTGTCTGAGCTCGGCTTTCGCGATATATTTCAACAAACGAATCGCGGACGAGCTGTCGATTAACGACCTGTACGACCTCGTCCGTAGCGGAAAATGGACGAAGGAAAAGGCAGACGAATACACAAAGCTCGCCGCTGCCGATCTCAACGGCGACGGTCAGATGGACTTTGACAACGACCGCTGGGGCTTTGTCGCAAATCAGGCGTCAGAATACGGCGCGGCGTTCAATCTCCGGCTCACCTCAAATCAGAACGGCGAGCCGAAGCTCGATTTCGACATGGAAAAGATGACCGACGCGCTGACGTGGCTCAACAAGTTCTTCTACGAAAACGAGGGCGCAGCTCCTATCGACGCCGTATCAACTTCCTGGACAATATCGCTCGGAATGTTCGAGGACGGCCGTTCGCTGTTCTACTCGAGCCATCTCGGTCGGATAATCTATCTGCGCGGTATGCAGGACGACTTCGGCGTGCTCCCGGTCTTTAAGTG
Organism: uncultured Ruminococcus sp.; assembly: GCA_902766575.1. Lineage (GTDB taxonomy): Bacteria > Bacillota > Clostridia > Oscillospirales > CAG-272 > Flemingiibacterium. Next base: position 10,014 of record CACXED010000166.1, read on the forward strand.
GGACGAGAATCAGGCAGATTATCAGACCACAACACACGACGGCTTATCGCTTTTCAGCGTTCCGGTGACCTGCGAGCATTTCGAGGCGACCTGCGCGACCATGGAGGCGCTCGCCGAGGAGGGCTACTACAGCGTTCAGCCGGCATTCTACGACGTCGCGCTTCAGGGTAAATTCACCCGCGACGAGGAGTCGGGCGAGATGATGGACATCATCAAGAATAACATCACGTTCACCTTTGAAATGATCTACGCCTCGAGCATGAACTATATGCAGAATATGATCAACGAACTCGCCAAGTCGCAGAACACCAACTTTGCTTCCTATCACGCCACGTATGAAAACACATGGCAGGCAAGCCTCGATAAGCTGGTCGAGACTCTGTCAGGATTGGAGCACTGATAAAAATATCCGGGGAGCAACCGCTCCCCGGAATTTTTTCTTTCAGTCTCCGACCGAAATATCGACCCTTTTGCCGCTGTCCGGCAGTCCCTCGATCCTCATGCGTTTGCAGCTGTCGGGCAGCCGCGGGGAATAGCTCAGCGCGCCGTTATCCCATCCGCAGCCGAACAGACCGTATACAATCAGCGCAAGGAACGCCGATGCGCTCCACGACTGGCGTCTCATGGACTTCCACTCGCGGATTTTTCCCTCGGGCGCGTCCTCCTGCAAGCCGCCGTAAATCTCGCCGGTGACGCTGTGATATATCTCGCTGAACTGACCGTACCGGCAGGCTTTTTCCGCCATCAGGCGGAGGTTCTCGTCGAACTCGCCGTCCCTGTTGTACTTTTTCAGCGCGAGTCCCCAGAAGCCCTGTATGAAAGGCCAGACCGTTCCGCTGTGCCGTCCCAGTCCGCCGAGCCTTGTATACCTCTCAAAGGACGGATAAACGCAGGCGATTCCGTTAGGCGTAAGCTCGGCGTTTCCGAGAACACTTTCGGCGCGCTCGCCGTCCGCGATCCCCGAGAGCAGGGCGAACGAAATTCCAAGCCCCTCCTGATATGTACACTCATGAGCTAAGTAATCGTAGCTCATTCTCGACTCGTTCCAGAAATGCTCGTTCACCGACTTTTTCAGCTCATCGGCTCTGCTTGCGTAATCGCCGACGCCGAGCTTTTCCGCGATTCTGTACGCCATATAGAACATACAGTTGGTCGAAAGCGAGTACATCGTCTTTTTGCAGCCGACTATGCCGGAATTGCCGGTGAGGAACTTGTCCGGATACGCCGCGACTCCGTCGCCGTAGACCGCCGGACCTCTGAAAAGCCCGCAGCTCGCGTCGAACGCGCTTCTTTCGTACTCGTCGAGCGTGTTCCGAATGACCTCTTTCGCGACGGGGAGAAAGCTCAGATCGTTCGTGACCCGGAGATATTGATAAGCTCCGAGGCTCCAGATCGCGGCGTCCCAGTCCTGACCCCAGCCCGAGATGCTCATTCTGCCGTCCTTCATCACGCAGACCGACAGGAGCGAATTTTTCGCAACCTCCGGGCAGAGCCAAGCCGTCGAGAAGCAGGTGTTGATCGCCGTGTCGCGCGTCCAGGGCGTCGAATAATCAAGTCCGGCGACAAGGCAGGGCTCGCTCTTTTCAAGCAGTCCGGCTTGATAGGGCTTGATGTTTCCGACAATATCTCCGACCGCTATCCTCCACGCGAGGTTCAGCTCCTTTGAGTCGGATTCAAAAACCGGAAGATTGATATTCATGAAAACCATTCCTTTCACAAAGCTGTATTTTTCAATATTATAGCACCCGTTCGGCTCTGTGTCAAGCGCGTGAACGGCTGAAAAATTTCACTTTTCGGTTATTCCGGAATGATTGACAAAAACTGTCGGCTGTGCTATAATTGAAACGGAAACCCGAGATCAAAGGAGAGAGCTATGGAAAAAATGGAGTTTGAGCGTTGGTATAAATCGCCGGACGTCGCGATCGACTTCGCGGAATATCCAAAAATCGGCAGCGATTGCAGAAGCGTTCCGCTTCACAGCCATGAATACTGCGAGATCGAGTTCGTCATTTACGGCAAAGCGGCAAACACTGTCAACGGCGCGGTCAGGCAAATGAAGCGCGGAGATCTGTTCCTGCTCTCTGTCGGCGACTCCCACCGGATAGACTTTCAGAGAGACGAAGCGCTTATCTATAAGCTGAATTTCAAACCGGACACTTTTCCGCCGGATATGCGGAAGCTCCTCGAAGCGTCGCCGCTCCCGCTCGCGCAGCACTATCCGGACGGAGAGTTCGAAGCGATCAGAGCCGATTTTGAGAATGTCAGGCTCGCTGCAGGCGCAGCTCAGAATAACGACAAGCTGTCGGGCGTGATGCTCAGAATCTCCGCTGAGGCGCTGATCTGCCGTGTGCTCGGGCATATCCCGGCGTCGGAGCTGCTGCCGAGCCTGCCGGAGGCGGTCAGAACCGGACTGCGCCATATCCGCGGACACTATAATGAGCCGTTCAGGCTCTCAGACATCGCGGAGCAGGTCTGTCTCTCGTCGGATCACTTCAGCCATTTATTCAAAAAATACACTTCCCTCTCTCCGAAAGCCTATCTGCGCCAGTGCAGGATGCAGAGCGCGCACGAGCTGCTCGTGAGCACCGAGCTTCCGGTCGCGGAGATCGCCGAGCGGGTCGGCTACAGCTCGCCGTCGCTCTTTTACCGCCACATCGAGGAGGCTTACGGCAAAAAGCCGCTCGACATCAGAAACTTATCACACCGACAGAATGAGAACGACAGTTGCTTTTGAGTTTATATCCGTCGGCTGAGATTTTTCGTTGGCGAACACGGCTGTTTTCATTCAGCTATCGTGAACGACGTGTTGTCAAGCCGCAGACCGCGCACGTAGGTGAAGCGCGGCGACATCTGATTGTCTCTTGCCGGGGCAAAGCAGGTCGAGCGGCGGGTATCCTCCGGAGTGTCAAAATTCTGCTTTATAAAGGTGCATTCGCTGAAAACCACGTCCTCGATTGGCGAATCGGCGCGTCCGTAGATCACCGGAAGCTGACCGCTGCGCGAGCGTATATTCGAGAAGCTCAGCTCACCGATACGCTCGATATTGCAGCCCTCCTGCATCATGACCATGATCGGCTCGTTGTGGCAGGCGTCGATAACGATATTTTCAAAGCTCAGACGTTCGATCAGCGTCGCGTCGCCGCCGTCATCGGTGAAATGGCTGGTCTGACCCTTGGGAACGCCCGGCATGGTTATGCCGATACCGGTATTGCTGTCGGTAAAGGTCAGATTGGAAAATACGCAGTCGCGGATTATCCAGTCGTTTATCCACGAAATTCTGATACAGCTGCAATTGCTCGACAGATTGCAGTTAGTGACGCTGATCCGCTCGCAGGGAGTTTTTTTATGCAGCACTCCGGTATAGGCGCGCACGACGATAGCGTCGTCTCCCGCTCTGACCGAGCAGTCGGATACCCTCACATCGCGGCTGCAATTGATATGTATGCCGTCGGCGTTGGGATAATCGAGATCCGAGTCGATCCTGAGTCCGCGCATCGTGACGCGGTCGCAGTCGCAGATCCAGTAGCCCCAGCCCGAGCAGGGCTCATACAGCAGCACGTCCTCGCACAGGACGTCACGGCAGCCGATCAGCATAATCATTCTCGCCGGAAGATCGAAAATCACCCGCTTGTATTTCCAGCCGCGGTTCGGACTGTCGTCGGGAGCAACCGCGTTCCGACCCTGACAGTCGATCTTTCCCCGCCCGGTAATGGCGATATCGTGACAGCCCTCGGCGTAGATGAAGCATTTTTTGTTCCGGCGCGGAGCCATTTCGGTTTTCCAGAAATCGGTTTCGATTTCACGAAAGGCAGAGCCGTCGGTCGTAGCCATCAGCGTTGCTCCGGCTTCTATACGCAGCTCCACGCCCGAGCGCAGGTCAATCCGTGCCGACAGATATACTCCTCCCTCGATTGTCACGCGACCGCCGCCAGCCTTGCCGCAGGCGTCAATCGCCGCCTGAATAGCCTCGGTATCGAGCGTAACGCCGTCTCCGACCGCTCCAAAATCGCGAATGTCAAAGTTTAACATGGTTTATTACCTCTCAAAATTAGTTTTAACATATATATAATACCATTCGGGAGCTGAGAAGTAAATGAATAATTTACACTACAATATTAACTTTTCACGCTTTTTAAGATTTAAGCCGAAATCGCGGATAGCGCCGAGCGGCTTAAGCCGTCGACGCTATCTCTGCTTTGGAGCCGAGCGGTTCCTTATCTTTATTCGCATCTTATTCCGCTGTTCCTCGGTGATCAGCCCCTTAGAAAAAAGCGTGTCGTTGTAGTAGGTCAGCCAGAGCCGCTCGATGACAGCCTGCTTCTTCTGCTCGGTCATGCCGGGGAGCATCGCATTTTTATCTGCCATGGTATTCCTCCTCGTATGACAATTATTGACTTATAGTTTGCGGTTCATACGGTCGCCGGCAGGATAAATCTGATAATTTTCAGACAAAATACAGAGTTTATGTTAAGGCAATACCGCACAATTCTAAGTGCGCAGATGCACAGGACTTGCAAAGCAAGTCCTCAAATTCTTTCGTCAGACGATACAAAAAATCCGATCAGTTGCTTTGCAACTGCGGCAGGGTACCGCCCCTGTCAAGAATTTTTAGTGAAGATGAGTTGCAAGCAACTACGAGTTGCTTGCAACTCAGACGGAAAAAGGGCAAGCAGATGCGTGCTTAAGGCTTTAGCCGTGAATTGTGCGGTATTGCCTTAAATTGAACTATAAAAAAGTCTTGAAAATTGTAACCTCTAAAGCTCAAACGGTGCTTATCAGGGTGAAGGCTTTTAACGCGGAAAGAAAGGAGATGATAGCCTTGGACGATGACAGGATCGTTGAACTATATCTGCTGCGTGACGAAACGGCAATCAGGCAGACCACCGAAAAGTACGGCAGCCGCCTGCGCTCTCTGGCTAATGGAATAGTCAATGACCGGCAGACAGCCGAGGAATGTGAAAACGGTACATACATGGAAGCGTGGGACGCCATTCCTCCCCATGAGCCGAAAAGCTATCTGTATGCGTTCCTTGCCCGGATAACCCGTCATATCTCTCTTAACTGCTGCCGTGATCGCTCGCGGCTGAAACGCAGCGCGTTCATATGCGAGCTCAGCGAGGAGCTGGAGCAATGTATTCCTGCTCCCGATGATGTCGAGTGCCGGATAGACGATATGGCGCTTAGCGAAATACTCAACAGTTTCCTCGGCGGATTGGATACCGAAAAAAGAAACATCTTCATTCGCCGGTACTGGTATCTGGATTCCATAGCCGATATATCCGAGCGCTTCGCCATATCCGAAAGCAAGGTAAAAACCACGCTCTGCCGATGCCGCAGCCGGCTTCGGGAGCATCTTGAAAAAGGAGGGTATACTTTATGAGAGGAAATGAATTATTGGATAAGATGGAGCTTGTCGAGCCTGCCTATATGGAAGCGGCAGACGTCGAGCCGAACAGAAAGAAATATTCTTTTATCAGGCTGGGAGCCGCTGCCGCCTGTTTCGCGCTTTTGATTCTTGCGGGAACAAGGCTTTTGCCGAAAGACGTACCGGGATTTAATGCCGATCTGCCTATGCTGTCGATTTCCGAAATCACCTCGCCGATGGGCTACGAGGCTTATTTGGCTTATGACATTTCGGAGCTTGTGAGCGCAAATCCCTGGAATGAAGCTGATGAGATATCCACCCTGCCCGTCTATAGAAATCCTTTGTTCTGCGGCAGGACATTTGCCGATGATTATGACAAGATGAAGGCGTTTATCTTGGATGTCGCCGGCAGATTGGGACTTGATACGGACAGCCTGACTGTCACCGACAATTCACCGGACGATGAAACAAAGCGGAAAATTATTGAGAAATGTCAGGCGGTGGGAGATCCTGTCCCAAAGGGATTCTTTGAGCCGTCGGCATTGGTAATAAAATCCGAGGGATTGAAAATCGAAGCAGACCGTTTTCTGACGGCAAAGGTAACCTTCGATCCTCCGGCAGCTCTGCCGGAAGAATATAATTTCACAAGCCATGCCGACTATGATGATCTGGCTGCCGTGGCTGAATATCTGAAAAGCGAATACTACGACTTTATCGGTATTGACGATCCGCAGGTGAACATCAGCGGCGGAGATTACAATATCCATAACCAACAGAGTTATTACCTCAGCTTTTTTGACGCCGGTGGGAGTTATATCGAGCAAATCATAAACTACAATTTTAATGGGGCGGTTTTTAGCTGCAATGACAGCGGTGAACTGTTCATAGCAAGGATATATCAGCCCGATTTATCGGATAAGCTCGGAGATTATCCGATCATCAGCCCGGAGCAGGCAAAAGAGCTGCTGCTTGGCGGCAATTATATTACTTCTGTTCCCTTTGAAATTCCCGGAGAGGAGTTCATAAAAAAAGTGGAACTCATCTACCGTACGGAGGGATATGATGAATACTATATGCCGTACTATCGTTTCTATGTTGAAATACCCGAAGCAGAGCTTGAGAATAGATTAAAAACCTACGGGGCTTATTATGTTCCCGCGGTGGAAAGCTCCTATATTTCCGATATGCCGGTGTGGGACGGAATGTTACATTGATAAAAGGATAAAAGCCCCTCCCGAATTCTTGCAGAAATGCAGGTTCGGGAGGGGAAAGTGATATATAGGCAACGCCGCACAATTCACGGCTAAAGCCTTAAGCACGCATCTGCTTGCCCTTTTTCCGTCTGAGTTGAAAGCAACTCGTAGTTGTTTGCAGCTCATCTTCACGAAAAATCCTTGACAGGGGCGGTACCCTGCCACAGTTGCAAAACAACTGATCGGATTCTTTATATCGTCTGACGAAAGAATTTGAGGACTTGCTTTGCAAGTCCTGCGCATCCTGCGCACTTGGAATTGTGCGGTATTGCCTTAAACTTGCTATTACAATTTGCGTTTATAAGATTCTGAACTCAAAATCAATAACCTTATCCGTAACACGGTACTTTTCCGAAAGTGCCGGGCCGCAGCTCTGCGAGCCTATGCCGCGGTTTTTGTAGCATATGAGAACCTCTGTCGTATCCGACTGTGAAAGCTCAAATGTATGCGTCGCGCGGTCAAGCTCCTCAACGGTGTAATGCAGTGCCGAAAACTCAAACGGCTTGTCCGCCGAAAAGCATAGCCTGTTGCAGCCGCTTACCGTCAGCTCCCTGACGTCGGTATGATTTCCACATTCCTGCGGTCTTATATACGGCTCGTATTCGGACGTTACGCTGCTTTCCCAAACACCCATTTTAGAGTGCGACTTGTAGTCGATATAACATTCCCTGTCGCCGCGTCCGAAATAACGCAGATTCTCAAATTCCGGCTTAAGGGCGAATCTCATCGCAAATCGCGGTATTTCGTTTATCTCGGTCTTAAGGTGCAGGTCAAGCTCGGTTTCCTCCGAGGACGAACGATTCATACCCTTGAGCTTATCATTCCTTACGGCGTGGATATTGACGCTAAGTCCATTTGACGTAACCGTATATGTTATATCAGCTTCAAATACGGGCAGTCTGCTGTTTGCGCCTATAGCTCCGTTGAAACTGATTATATACTCGTCATTCGCACTTTGTACGGTGCAGGTTCTCGGCTTGAAATAGGTTTTGTGGAAATGCTCGTTTATCCACATATTCTTCGGGCCGACGTCATTGTCTGTCATCGCGCGCCACAGCACAATGTCCGATGTGCGCGCAAGACATTCGCTGCCGCCCTGTTTTATCGATGAAATCATTCCGTATGCCTTGTCTATAACATATTCATGATTTCCCGCCCGTACACTGACATATCTTCTGCCGTCGTTTATTACGACAGCCTGTCTGCATATTTCCGGCGCTTTTACGAGCTTTACCGGCAGCTCAAACTGCGCCCATGCGATGTTATGTCCCGCGCCGCAATAGCCGTACGCCTTAGCGGTATTCATGTATATCTCGATGTATGCGCCGTATTTTGCCACTTTTGGAGTATTGTAGCATAATTTTACCTCGCTGCTCTCATGCGGCGCAAGCGACACCTCAAAGCTTCCGCTTTCAAGTATTTTATCGTCGCAGACGACCTTGTAGCAGAAAGCGTGTTCGGACAGATCTGTGAAATCATATAGATTTGTAAATCTGAAAATCCCGTTTTTCGCGTCAGGACATTCGACTCTGAGCGGCTCGATCACCTTTTTGTATTCCAGCAGACCGGTTGACGGCGTTCTGTCGGGGAACACCAGTCCGTCACAGCAGAAATTACCGTCATGCGGGAACTCTCCGCTGTCGCCGCCGTAAATATATCCCTTTTCGGTCTTTACCGCGTGGTCGCACCATTCCCAGATACAGCCGCCTATAAGTCGCGGATATTTGTATATCAGCTCCCAATAATCGGTAAGCTCTCCGGGACCGAGTCCCATTGCGTGGCAGTATTCCGCAAGGAAATACGGACGCTTGTCGTCTGTCATATTGCCCTGGATTTCAAGACATTCAAGATTTGTATACATCCGGCTTATTATGTCAACGCAAGGGTCGATTTTAATCTGGTCTGCGCCGTATGCCTTGTTCGGGAACGCGGTGCGCTCGTAATGGATAAGCCTCGTATTGTCGCGCTTCTTTGTCTGTTCCGACATTTTTACATGGTTCGTACCGAACTGTCCCTCGTTGCCCAGCGACCACACGATAACGGAGGGTGAATTTTTATCCCGCTCCACCATTCGCTCCATTCTGTCAAGATATGACGGCAGCCACGCCGGATTCGACGCCATTTCCTTTATTGACGCAAGCGAGCAGAGACCGAAAGCGTGTTCAACGCCGTGCGTTTCCTGATCGCACTCGTCTATCACATAAATTCCGTATTCGTCGCAAAGCTCCAGAAAGCGCGGATGGTTAGGATAATGCGAGGTTCTCACACAGTTGATGTTATGCTGCTTCATGAGGATAATATCCTGTCTCATATCCTCTAAAGAAGTGCAGTAGCCGTACTTGGGATGGGAGTCGTGGCGGTTTACACCCTTGAGCTTTACCGATACGCCGTTTATGAGCAGCTCGCCCTTATCGGAGGTTCCCACTGTGCGGAAGCCGACCTTTTTGTAGATGAACTCGCCGCCGCACTCGATGAGTACGCCGTACAAGTAGGGCTTTTCCGCAGACCACAGCAGCGGATTGTCGGTATTGTCGGTTTCATTTCCGAACGGGTCGAATATTGTAACGCTGTACGGCAATTCCTTGCCGACAAAATCGGCTTCAACCGAAATACCGCGATTTATATCCGGCTTTATATAAATATCCCGGATATGATTCTGCGGTCTTGCAAGCAGGTACACGTCTCTGAATATACCGTGAAATCTGAAAAAATCCTGATCTTCAAGATAGCTTTCAACATTCCATGTGTATACCAGAACGGTTACGGTGTTTTCTCCCGGCTTGACATACCCTGTTATGTCAAACTCCGCCTGCATATGCGAGCCGCGGCTCATTCCGACATATTCATCGTTTACGTACAGCTCGAAATAACTGCTTACGCCCTCAAAAACCATGTAGAGCTTTTCAATATCAGACACATTAAAGCATCTTTTATAAACTCCCACGGGATTTATGCTCTGCGTATACGGCGGGTCGTACTGGAACGGATAATTTATATTTGTGTAATGTATCTGACCGTAGCCGTAACATTCCCAGCAGGAGGGTACGGGGAGCTTCTTGTCGCATACTATATCTGCGATATTTTCGGGCAGATCGAGCGGCGTTTCAAAATACCCGAACTCCCACTCCCCGTTGAGCGCGGTATATCTGTCCGACAACTCGCCGGACTGAGTCAACGCGGTATCTCTTTTTCCGAACGGAATGTAATATGCTCTCTGCCGCTCGCGGTTTTCGGAGATTATTGATAAATCGTTATATTTTTCCATTGCTGTATCTGCCTTAATTTTATTTGGAGATAAATTATTTTCCAAGCTCGCGGAGCTTTTCGGAAACCTCGGCGAGCTTTTCCTTTGCGGAAGTTTCGATTGAAGCGTAGTAGCTTGCAAAGGACTGCTCGTTCTGGAACACCTTGCGGCTGACCCAGCTTAAGTTTCCGGTGTAGTTGGAATAGATGACAGCCGGGTCGAAGCGCTTGCCGGCAACAAGAATATCATACATTTCGGCGTCGTCATTTCCGTCGAGATATTTGCTCTTGAGCGCGGTCTCAAAGTATGCCGGAGTGACATATTTGTACGACTCATAGTTCAGCTCCTCGATGAATGCGCCGACAAGGTCAGGGTCGCTGCAGTTCGACGGAACGATGATTA
>CACXED010000167.1 GCA_902766575.1 uncultured Ruminococcus sp.
TACTCGACAGGCTTCTGTCCGAAGCGCTGAAAAAGGGCTGAACGGGTCTTGACAAAGCTGAGACAATATTGTATAATATTATTGCCGACTGTTTACCGGACTTTCCGGAATAAATTACGGCTTGGGAGGATTTTACCATGAAGTCCCGCATTGAAATCAAGGAGACGGCAAAGACCATCGTAAAGGGGAGCTACAGTCTTACGCTGCTTCCATATCTGCTTTACATACTGCTCACGGCGCTCGGAGGAGGAATCAGCTTCGGGCTTGGAACGATACTTCTGCTGCCGCTTGCGGTAGGTATGCAGCTCGTCTACATTATGCTCTGGAACCGCGAGGATACCTCGGTGGACGTGATGTTCACCAGCGCGTTTCAGGAGAACTACGGGCGCAAGCTCGGAGGTATGCTGCTCGTTTCGATTTTCACTTGGCTGTGGAGCCTGCTTTTCGTGATACCGGGCATAGTCAAGAGCTACTCCTACGCCGCGACGCCCTACATTTTAGCGAAATATCCGAATGTCACCGCCGACAACGCCATCAAGCTCTCGATGCGCATAATGGACGGACGCAAGCTCGATCTGTTCGTGTTTGAGCTGAGCTTTTTGGGCTGGCAGCTGCTGGGAGTTCTGACATTTGGAATACTGAATATCTTATGGGTCAATCCCTACTACTACACCGCCCGCGCGGGATTTATCGAGGAGTCCATCGCCGACGCTCTCGCAAGCGGCAGAGTCGACTCGAGCGAGCTCGCCTGAATTAAAAAACGCTGTGCCGTGACACGTGTCACGGCACAGCGTTTCTTATATCACGAACCTGCATTTTTTCTCGATATCGAAGGTTCTGAAATATTTTTCCTCCATCGGAATCCAGCGCTCGCGGAAATTATTCCACAAGAACTCGCCGTCGCGGCTGAGTATCCTTTCGCGCTGCCCGTCTGGCGAGAGCGTCGAGAACACCGCGAGGTCGTAATATTCCCCGAACGCCGGGTGAAGCGAGTACGCGCCCTCGCAGATAATCAGCCCCGAGCCGCCGATTCTCCGCGGCTCTTTTTTATATCCCCCGGTCGAGCAGTTAAAAACCCGGTACTCAAACTCCCCGCGCCGGAGATTTTCAATAACCTCCGGGAGAAAGCGCTCCCGGTGAAGATTCCCGCCCGGCTCGGCGAGCCTTTCGGGCGTCCGCATATCGAACGGCAGGAAGAAATCGTCGAGGTGAACGACCTCTCCGCCGAAAAGCCCGGCTATAAGCTCCGCCGCAGTCGATTTTCCGGATGCGGCTCTGCCGTCGATCGCGACGATTATGTTTCCGCTCATCCGCGATAGCTCGTATATCACCGGAAGCAGTCGGACATAGTAGCTGTCAATCAGCCGATAAGCGGGACGATAGCTCTCGCGGTAGATATCGCTGTGGCTGACAGCTTTGCAGCCGGAAAGCTCATATTCCGCGCGGTATTGTCTGAATTGTTCGCGCGGGAACGGCAGAACCTCTCCGGAGAGAGTGTCGATAAGATCGAGCTTTCCGAGAAAGGCGTTCATGTCCTCCTTTGGAGCCTTTGCGGAGTTCAGGAACATTTTTCCGACGAGCTCAAGCTCGCCTTTCGACATTTCGCAGTCGAGATACAGCCGCGAAAAGCGTCCGAGCTCCTCAACGCGGCGCGGATTCTCGTGCGGAATATTATTGTATTCGTCAAAAAGCCGCCGCAGAGCCGCGTCCGGGTCGGAGAGCAGATGCTCAGGTCCGAAGCAGGACTGGTAGGCGAGCTTTACGGCGTCGGCGGGCTGCATCTTCGGATACAGCCCGGCGTGGAATTTTAATATTTTCTCAAAATTTTTCATCAGTCGTCAGGCATCAGACGGGCCTTTTTCAGCGCGATGACTATCAGCGGAACGAGAATTATATGACATATTATGCCGGGTATCGAGCCTGTGACCGCTCCGGCGATGAACGCCTGAAAGCCGAAGCTGCCTGCGTTCACGACTGCGACCGTCCACTTGACGATTCCCCAGACAATGCGTCCGATCACCATCGCGCCGATAAGCGAGACGTAGATATAGGGTATCTTCTTTGGCAGCAGCTTATAGAGCAGACCCGAGACAAAGCCGTAGGCTGCCATCTCAAACGCCATCGGCAGCGCGACCGCGAGCGGCGGCATCGCGAAAAGCTGACTTCTGAGAAGCGGCGAGATGAATCCGATGATAAGCCCCCAGACCGGCCCGCAGATAAATCCGCAGAGCAGCGCGGGTATGTGCATCGGCGACAGAGCCTGTCCGATCTGCGGTATCTGTCCGGTCAGAAAGGGCAGAGCCATCGCGAGGGCAAGGCACATTGCGGCGAGTACGAGAGTCTTTACTCTCTTTTTTGATTTAGAGATACTGGCGGATGCGGTAGTGTTCATTGTTTTTCCTCCGAAGAATATGAAAATAGGGCGGCGGCTTCTGCCCCCGTCTGAGACGCATACGCGCGTCGGGTCGATTTTATGATTTGATAAATCTTACTTCGGTAAGAAAACGGCTTTTTGCCGGGCGGCTTCGAGCCGCCTGAGGAGAACGGTCTGCCGCGCTCCGTATGCTTTGATTATACCATAATCGCGCTCATTTGTCAAGAGCCTTTACGACAAGCTCCGCCGCGTCGCGTATCAGCGCGGCGAGCGGCAGGTCTCCGACTCCGGCGACCATGTTGTCGCAGCGGTTGACCGGGATCAGCACTCTCAAAGCGTCGCTCTGACCGACAGCCCTTGCCATCTCGGGCGTGATCTCCCCGGCAAGCGAGTCGGCGATGACTATCCCGACCGGGCCGGCTATCACGTCGGCTTTCCGGCAGCCGACTATGACCGGATTCTCTCCGGTAGCGGCAAGGTCGGGCGAGGCTTTCAGCATATTCGCGGTGGCGAGCGAGTTCGTGCCGACAGCGGTTATCACGGCGTCGGGCAGACGCTCGCGGACAGCCTCGATGAGCTGCGCTCCGATCCGACCGCCCTGACCGTCGATGATCAGAATTTTCGGTGAATTTTTCATTTGTCGCCCACTAACTTTATCGCGTTCTCAAAGCAGATTTTGTTCATCAGCTCGCCGGACAGTCCGAGCGAATCGAGATATTCCTTTGTCGCCTCGGGCGTGAACCACGGGAAATCGCTTCCGAAAAGGATGCGCTCCGGGTCGTGATTCTCGATCATGCGCTTGGCCTGCGCCGGGTCGAGCCCGTTGACGGCGAGCGAAGTGTCGATGTAGATGTTCTTCCGACCGATGAGGAGCCGCTCCACATCGTCCCAGAGCTCGTTTGCGCCCATGTGAGCCGCGACGAGCCGCAGCTCGGGAAAGCGCTCCGTGACCTTTACTATCCGCTCGGGCGTGCAGTGAATGAAATCGGGCGAGTAGAAGTCCCAGCCCGAGTGGGTCAGGACGAACAGATCCTTGTCGACCGCCGCTCTGAACACCGCGTCGAATTTCGGGTCGTCGATAGTCAGTCCCATGTAGTCGGGATGAATTTTGATGCCGCGTATCCCGGCGTCGGCGAGGCGTCTCGCCTCTGAGGCGATATTCTCGCTGTCGGGGTTCAGCGAGCCGAGCGCGTAGAGCCTCGGGTGCGAATTGCAGGCGATCGCGAAGTCGTTGACCTTGGGCTCCTGATGCGGATTCGTGGCGATATTGCAGACGACCGAGCGGTCGACTCCCGACTTGTCCATATGGGAGAGCAGGTCGTCGATCCTGCCGTTTCCGTAGCTTTTGATGTTGGCGATGGAGGCGAGCTTGGGTATCGCCTTTTCGGCTACCTTGTCCGGGAAAGCGTGCGTGTGGAAATCAATTAACATTCGTATCGCTCCTTGCCGTAAAAATGTGGTAACTCTCATTATAGCACAATTTTATGCTATATAAAAGCACTTTTTTGTGAATAAATTAAAATGGTGTAAAAAGCTCATAATATACTCGTATAATTGCTAAAATAAGGTGCAAATTGCATATTGAAAAATTGTGAATAGTGGTTTATAATATTTATATAATGGGGAAGAATAGTGTTTATCTGTTCGGGACGTTAATTTGCGTCACGGATAACTGAACCGTCACCAAATCCATTCAATTTTTCTGGAGGTCAATACATGGGAAACAAAACGCATGAGTTCAAATCTGCGGCCGAGCTGCGAGCTCTTTTTGAGAGCGAAGCCTCTACCGCCAAAGAGCGCATAGCCGCGCTTTTCGACGAGGGTACCTTCGCCGAGACCGGCGCGTATGCGCACAGGATAGCCGCCGAGATCGGCGGAGCCGAGGGCGAGCTTGAGGGCGTCGTCTGCGGCTACGGAGCTATCGACGGCAGACTCGTATTCGCTTTCGCACAGGATTTTTCGAGAATGAGGGGCGCGGTCGGCGCTATGCAGGCAAAGAAGATATGCGATCTTTACGATCTTGCCATAAAGAACGGCGCTCCGGTCATCGGTATCTTTGACAGCGCGGGTGCTTACGTCCTCGAGGGCGTCGAGGCTCTCGCCGGCTACGGAAAGATCATGAAGAAGGTCGCCGCAGCGTCGGGAATCATCCCGCAGATCGCGGTCGTCGCGGGAATCTGCGGCGGAGCTATGGCTACGGTCGCTTCGATGTTCGATATCGTCGTCGGAGCCGAGAAGGAAGGCAGCTTCTACGTCAATCCTCCCTTCGTGCTCAACAATCTCGAAAAGGGCGCAAAGCTCGGAGCGGTTAAGACTGCGGCTGAGGGCGGCTCGATCGACGTCGTCTGCGCAGACGCGGCCGAGGCTCTCGCCTATGTCAGAAAGCTCCTGTCCTATATTCCCCAGAACAACGCCGACGGCACCGCTTACTCGGCTACGAACGACGAGATCAACCGTCTTGTCGACGTCGACTCGATAATCGCCGCTGAGGGCTACTCGATGACCGACGTGATCAAGGCTGTCTCCGACGACGCGGCGTTTCTCGAGCTCGGCTCGGAGTGGGCGAAGTCGATGCTGACCGGCTTTGCAACGCTCAACGGCATGGTGATCGGAGTCGTCGCAAACCAGCCTGCCGTAAACGGCGGCAAGCTAACCGGCTGCGCGGCTAAGAAGGCGGCTAAGTTCATCTCCTTCTGCGACTGCTTCAAGGTTCCGGTGCTGACTCTCGTCGACACCGAGGGTTACGAGGTCTCGCCCGAGGCTGAAAAGGCTCAGTACTCCGCGGCTCTCGCAAAGCTCGCTTCGGCTTACGCCATGAGCGACAACGCAAAGGTCACGGTCGTGCTCGGAAAGGCTTACGGCGCGGCTTACACTCTGATGGGCTCCAAGTCGATCGGCGCGGATATCGCTCTCGCCGCCGACTGCGCAAAGATCAGCGCTATGCCTACATCTTCCGCGGTCGCGTTCGCATGGAACGACAAGGTTACAGACAACTCCAAGCGCTCCGAGGTCGAGGCTGAGTGGGACAGCGTGATGGCTTCTCCGGTTGTCGCCGCAAAGGCAGGAGAGATCGACGACATCATCTCGCTCGACGAGCTCCGTCAGCGCGCTGCCGAAGCCTTTGAGATGCTCGGCGCAAAGAACGCGCTCACTCCCGCAAAGCGTCACAACAACCTCCCTTTATAATCAAGGAGGAGAAAAATGAATTTCATTAACCTTCCGCTGCTCACCGCGCTGACCTTCGGCGAGCGGATAAAAATGGGACTTCAGGTTCTCGTGTTCGGAATGGCGGTCATATTCGCGGTGCTGATACTGCTCTGGGGCATACTCGAGCTTTTCCGCATTATCTTCTACGAGATTCCGAAGAAAAAGGCTGCTGAAAAGGAGCCTGAGCCGGTCGTAAAGGCTCCCGAGCCGGTCGTTCCCGCTCCGGTCGAGGAGACAGCCGAGCCCGAGACCTCCGACGAGGTGATCGTCGCCGCTATCACCGCCGCGCTTTCGGTCGTAATGGATAAACCGCAGACATCCTTCAGAGTCGTGTCCTTCAGACGCACGGCTTCCAAATAAAAAATTATAAAAGGAGATTATTCAAATGAGAAAGTTCAATGTCACCGTAAACGGCACCGCTTACGAGGTCGAGGTCGAGGAGGTCGCCGCTGACGCCTCCGCTCCCGCTGCTCCCGCCGCTGCTCCGGCAGCCGCAGCCGCTCCCGCTCCCAAGGCAGCTCCCGCGCCCAAGAAGGCAGCCGCTCCCGCCGGCGCTCAGGGCTCGGTCAAGGTATCCTCGCCTATGCCCGGCAATATCCTCAAGATGAACGTCTCGGTCGGTCAGAAGGTCGCAAAGGGCGACGTCATCTGCGTCCTCGAGGCTATGAAGATGGAGAACGACATCCCCGCTCCTCAGGACGGAACCGTCGCGTCGGTCAACGTACAGAAGGGCGCATCGGTCAATTCCGGCGACGTACTCGTAACACTTAACTGATAAGCCTCTCTATGGAACAAGTGAGGTAAACAAATGTTAGATACAATCGTCAACTTCCTTGGCTCAACAGGAGTTGCAAAGTTCGTAGAGGATCCGGTCCTGCTCGGCAAGACCCTCGTCATGTACGTGATAATCATCGCGCTGTTCTATCTCGCGATAGTCAAGAAATTCGAGCCGCTGCTCCTGCTTCCGATCTCGTTCGGTATGCTGCTTGCAAACCTCCCCGGAGCCGAGCTCATGCACCTTGATTGGTTTCTTGAAAAGAGCATCGACTGGGGCTATATCCTGAATCACGGCGGACTTATCGACTTTCTGTACATCGGAGTCAAGCTCGGCATCTATCCGTCGCTGATATTCATGGGCGTCGGAGCCATGACCGACTTCACCGCGCTCATCTCCAATCCCAAGAGCCTCCTGATGGGAGCCGGCGCTCAGCTCGGCGTATTCGTCGCGTTCTTCGGAGCGCTGATGCTCGGATTTGCTCCCAACGAAGCGGCTTCCATCGGAATCATCGGCGGCGCGGACGGCCCGACGGCTATCCTCGTCACCAAGACCCTCGCGCCCGCGCTGCTCGGAGCCATCGCGATCGCCGCCTACTCCTACATGGCGCTGATACCGATCATCCAGCCTCCGTTCATGCGTATGCTCACCTCCAAGAAGGATCGTCAGATCGTCATGAAGGCGCTCAGACCCGTCTCCCGCACCGAGAAGATCATCTTCCCGGTACTCGTCGCGATTGTCGTCTCGATAATTCTTCCCGACGCCGCTCCGCTCATCGGCTTCCTCATGTTCGGCAACCTGATGAACGTCACCGGAGTCGCGGACCGTCTTTCCAAGACCGCTCAGAACGAGCTTATGAATATCGTCACGATATTCCTCGGCGTTTCGGTCGGAGCTACCGCGTCGGCTGACAACTTCCTCAAGCCCCAGACGATAGGCATCATCGTCCTCGGACTTGTGGCGTTCTCGATCTCCACCTGCGGAGGACTTATCACCGCAAAGATCATGTGCTTTGTCACCAAGGGCAAGATCAACCCGCTCATCGGCTCCGCCGGAGTTTCCGCAGTCCCGATGGCTGCCCGCGTTTCTCAGACCGAGGGCTCCAAGGCTAACCCCGCAAACTTCCTTCTCATGCACGCAATGGGACCGAACGTCGCCGGAGTCATAGGCTCGGCAGTTGCGGCAGGCGTGTTCCTGTCGATGTTCAAGGGCTGATAAAGCCGCTCGCCGCGGAGACGCCCGCTGCAAAACCGCGGCGCATATTTCAAATCAATAACGGAGGAAATTATATAAATGGCTAAGGTAAAAATTACCGAGACGGTCCTGCGCGACTCGCATCAGTCGCTCATCGCAACGCGCATGACCACCGACGAGATGCTTCCGATACTCGAGGAGCTTGACAAGGTTGGCTATCATTCGCTCGAGGCATGGGGCGGAGCTACCTTTGACTCCTGCCTGCGCTTCCTCAACGAGGATCCGTGGGAGAGACTCCGCAAGATCCGCGACAAGGTCAAGAACACCAAGCTCCAGATGCTTTTCCGCGGACAGAATATCCTCGGCTACCGTCATTACGCCGACGACGTCGTCGAGTACTTTGTCCAGAAGTCGATAGCCAACGGCATCGACATCCTGCGTATCTTCGACGCGCTCAACGATCCCAGAAACCTCAAGACCGCTATCGACGCGACCAAGAGGGAAAATGGCCACGTTCAGGCGGCGATCAGCTACACCACCGGACCGGTCTACACCACCGAGTACTACACCAAGTACGCAAAGCAGCTCGAGGAGATGGGCGCCGATTCTATCTGCGTCAAGGATATGGCCGGACTGCTCAGAGCCTATGACGCCTATGAGCTCATCAAGGCGCTCAAGGAGACCGTCAAGATCCCGATCCAGCTTCACACTCACTACACCGCCGGAATCGCGTCGATGACCGTGCTCAAGGCTGTCGAGGCCGGAGTCGATATCGTCGACACCGCTATCTCGCCGATGGCTATGGGTACCTCTCAGCCGCCTACAGAGCCGCTGGTAGCTACTCTCGCCGGAACCGAGTACGACACCGGACTCGATCTCCATCAGCTCGACAAGATCGCGAAGTACTTCACGCCCCTGCGCGAAAAGTATATCAAGGAGGGTCTGCTCGATCCGAAGGTGCTCAAGGTCGACGTCAACGCGCTGCTCTATCAGGTTCCCGGAGGAATGCTCTCGAACCTCGTTTCGCAGCTCAAGCAGGCAGGCAAGTCGGATAAGCTCGACGAGGTTTTAGCCGAGGTTCCGCGCGTCCGCGCAGACGCCGGCTATCCTCCGCTCGTCACGCCGTCGAGCCAGATCGTCGGCACTCAGGCGGTCTACAACGTCATCATGGGCGAGCGCTACAAGACCGTCACGAAGGAGTTCAAGGGACTCGTCCGCGGCGAGTACGGCAAGACTCCGATGCCTATAAAGCCCGAGTTCCAGAAGCAGATCATCGGCGACGCAAAGCCGATCACCTACCGTCCCGCCGACGACCTCAAGCCCGAGCTCGAGGGACTCCGCGAAAAGGTCAAGCCGTGGGCTGTGCAGGACGAGGACGTTCTCTCCTACGCGCTCTTTGAGCAGGTCGCGACCAAGTTCTTTGAGTGGAGAAAGAATCAGCAGTTCGGTCTCGACGCTGATCACGCCGACGCTGAGAACAAGATCCACACCGTCTGATAAACGATAAACTCTGAACAAAAAATAACGCACGGTCTGTGGAATATCCGGATTTTCGGATATTCTCCGGGATCGTGCGTTTCTGATGTGATTTTTAGAAAGAAATGTTGAGGAAGAAATGACAGCTGCTCCCAAGGAAAACAAAATGGGCGTGATGCCCATAAACCGCCTGATACTGACGATGAGCCTGCCGATGATGGTCTCGATGCTCGTTCAGGCGTTATACAACATAGTCGACAGCATATTCGTCGCAAAGATCGGAGAGGACGCGCTGACCGCCGTCTCGCTCGCCTTTTCGATGCAGCAGCTGATGATAGCAGTCTCAGCCGGTACCGGAGTCGGAGTCAACGCGCTGCTGTCAAAGCGGCTCGGAATGAAGGATTTCGAGGGCGCGAACCGCGCGGCCAACACCGGAGTGTTTCTGTCGTTCTGCAGCTATCTTGTGTTCTTAGCGGTCGGACTTTTTGCGGTCAGACCCTTTTTCGAGCTTCAGAACAGCGATCCCGAGATAATTTCCGCCGGAGTTGAGTATCTGTCGATCGTGTTGATCTTCTCGTTCGGACTGTTCACGCAGATAATCATGGAGCGGCTCGTCCAGTCGACCGGAAAGACGGTGATCTCGATGATCACGCAGTCCTTCGGCGCGCTTCTGAACATAGTGCTCGATCCGGTGCTGATCTTCGGACTGCTCGGCTTTCCGGCTCTCGGCATCAAGGGCGCGGCGATAGCGACGGTGATCGGTCAGATCTCA
>CACXED010000168.1 GCA_902766575.1 uncultured Ruminococcus sp.
GATCCTCAACGGCGTGTTCGACAACGTGGTATTCCGCGTAAAATATCTCGACGAGACGCCCGAACAGCTCCACGGAACCTGTGTGCTCAACCTCGCCAAGGTGAAATATTCCAAGGACTGGGGCAAGATCCGCGGAAGAAAGATCGCTACCGTATTCCAGGATCCCATGACCTCGCTGAACCCAATCATCACAATCGGCAAGCAGATCACCTCGGTCATTATGAAGCACCAGAACTGCTCCGAGGTCGAGGCGCGCGAGCGTGCGCTGATCCTGATGAAAAAGGTCGGCATCCCGAACGCCGAAAAGCGCTTTGACGACTATCCGTTCCAGTATTCGGGCGGTATGAGACAGCGTATCGTCATCGCGATCGCCCTCTCCTGCCAGCCGAAGATCCTCATCTGCGACGAGCCGACCACCGCGCTCGACGTCACGATTCAGGCTCAGATTTTAAGGCTGCTGAAAAATCTCCAGAAGGAGTTCAACTACACGATCGTCTTTATCACGCACGACCTCGGCGTCGTCGCCAACATCGCAAACCGCGTCGCGGTGCTCTACGCCGGTCAGATCGTCGAGCTCGGAACGGTCGAGGACATCTTCTACGATCCAAAGCATCCCTACACATGGGCTCTGCTCTCCTCCCTGCCCCAGCTTGCCGAGAAGAACACCAAGCTCTACTCTATCACCGGTACTCCGCCGTCTCTCTACAACAAGATCGTCGGCGACCCGTTCGCGCCGCGCAATCCCTACTGCATGAAAATCGACACCCTCAAGGAGCCGCCGATGTTTCAGGTTTCCGAGACCCACTGGGCAAAGACATGGCTTTTAGACCCGCGCGCTCCAAAGACCGAAAAGCCTGAGATCATTCAGGACATCCACGGCAAGCTCATGCGCGCATTCAAGATTTAGGAGGTTCGGGCTGTGAAGGCTGAAAATAATGAAAAGAAAACCAAAGAGGCTACCTCGGCTCATCTGCCCGAGCACGGTCCTATCGACAAGGACGGCAGAGAGGTTCTTCTCTCGCTGAGAGGCGTTGACATCACCTTCGGTAAGGGCGACAGCCTGAACCGCGCGGTCAAGAACGCCACCTTCGACATCTACAAGGGCGAGACCTTCTCGCTCGTCGGCGAGTCCGGCTCGGGTAAGACCACGATCGGACGCGCCGTGATCCGGGTAAATCCCTGCTCCGCCGGCGAAATTCTCTACAAGGGCGTCAGAATCTCCGGCAAGATTCCCCACTCGCTCGACCGCGAGGTCATACGCAACATCCAGATGGTCTTTCAGGATCCCGCCGCGTCGCTCAACGAGCGCGCCACCGTCGATTATATCATCTCCGAGGGTCTGTACAACTTCCATCTCTACGAAAACGAGGCTGACCGCGTCCGCAAGGTCGAAAATATCATAAACGAAGTCGGTCTGCTCCCCGAGCATCTGACCCGCTATCCCCACGAGTTCTCGGGCGGTCAGCGTCAGAGAATCGGTCTTGCCCGCGCGATGGTCATGGAGCCCGAGCTGGTCGTCGCCGACGAGCCTATCTCGGCGCTCGACGTCTCGATACGCGCGCAGGTGCTGAATCTTCTCAAGAAATTCCAGCGTGAGCGCGGTACGACCTATCTGTTCATCGCCCACGACCTGTCGATCGTCCGCTTCATTTCGGATCGGATAGGCGTCATCTACAAGGGCGACATCGTTGAGATTGCGACGGCTGACGAGCTTTTCGACTATCCTCTGCATCCCTACACCCGCTCGCTGATCTCCGCCGTACCGATACCAGACCCGCAGCTTGAGAAGAACAAGGTGCTCTTTACCTACGATCCGTCGGTTCACGACTACAGCACCGACAAGCCCGAGCTCACCGACATCGGTCACGATCACTTCGTTTTCGGAAACAAGAAGGAGATCGAGGAGTACAAGGCTATCCGCGAAAAGGGCGAGCCGCTCAAGACGATAACCATCCTCCCGCCTGACGCCGACCGTCCTGTCGAAAACGACGGCCCTACTCCCTCCGAGGAGGTCAGGATCGACACTCCCATCCACGATACCGGAAGCATCTGGTACTCGGTCGGCTCGTTCCTGCTCCCGCTGATCGGCATAATAGCCGGGCTGGCGTTCAAAAAAAAGCGCTATTACCGCAACTACAAAGCCTGCAGGAAGGGCGCTCTGATCGGATTCGGAGTGCTTGGAGCGGCAATCCTGATTTTCCTGATCTTCCTGCTTTTAGCGCTGATCTGACCGCAGTATGCCGAAAAAAGAACTGCCCGAGGTCGAGCACATCGAGCTTTCGGACAAGCACACAAGGCGGCGGCTGATCGCATCTATCGTTTTTGCGCTGATTGCCGTCGCTATGGTCGGATATTTCATCAGCTCGCTGCTGACCACCGAGCCGGGCTGGCAGACGATCAGCTCCTCCGCCCTTAATTCCGAGGAGTTTGTGCTCCAGTATAATTTCGGCTCGGACGCGACGGCGATGAACCGTCGGCTGACCAAGCTCTACACCGAGCTGCTCGAAAGCTCGGTAAAGCTCTTTTCCGCCGACACGAGCTTTGAAAATGTACGCAATCTGCGCTATCTGAGTCTCAATCCCAACGTCGGGATCGAGCTCGATCCGTCGCTCTTTGGCGCGCTTGAAAAATTCAAGGATCGCCGCGAGCTCTTTTTAGCGCCGATCTACGACGAATATTCGAGCCTGTTCTTTTGCAGCTACGACTACGAGGCGGTGAATTTTGACCCGCTGAAAAACGACGATCAGCGCCAATTTTTCGACGAGGTGCTGAGCTTCGCCCTCGATCCGGAGAAGATATCCCTCGAGTTCAGCGATAATAACCGCGTGACGCTCCGCGTCTCGGAGGACTATCTCGCCTTTGCCAGGGAATACGGGATAGTGAAGCTTATCGACCTTTCGTGGATGCGGAACGCCTTTATCCTCGACCGCGTCGCCGACGGGCTGATCTCCGAGGGCTTCACCGACGGGATACTGACCTCCTACGACGGCTTTATGCGCGCGCTCGGCGGCGGTGAGTTCACCTACCCGGTCTACGATCGGACCGGAATGACTGTCCGCAGCGCAGCGAACGCTCTGCTCCAAGCGCCGTCCAGCGTCGTCTGCTTCCGCGATTTCATGCTGAACAGCCTCGACGCCCAGCACTTCTACGAGTATGACGACGGCACGATCCGCACGCCTTATATCGGCTATGACGGACTCTGCAAAAGCGCGGTCAGCTCGCTGATACTATTTTCCGACAGCAAGAGCTGCTCCGAGTTGCTGCTCGAGGGGCTTCCGGCTTACGTCGCCGACGAATTCGACGAGATCCTGCTCGAAAGCGGCAGAATCTGGTGCCGCGACTATGTGATCCACTGCTCCGGCAGAGTTAAGTTAGGGCAAATCTATTCAAAAGATGTTCAATACACGATAAAAGCCGACCCGGATTGATCCGGATCGGCTTTTTTATGATTTTATGAAATGACTCCGCGGCTGTCGAAATCGTTGATCTCCACGTTGTAGGTCTTGCTGATCTCTCCGGTGGTCGGATAGAAGCAGTATTCGACCGACCCGTATTTGCAGTCCCTGAAGCCGTCAAAGGTGAAGAAAAACTTCGTCGCACCTGCACCCTCGCCCGCCATGTAGCCGGACTGATCTTTAATAAGCCTCAGATCCGTCCAGTCGTCTAACTTTCCGAAATCCGCCGAAATACCGCCGTCGAGGGTTATCAGCTGGAGCAGACCGTTGTCGTTGACGAGGATGTTCTCCCGGACGGTGAAGTAGATGAGATCGTAGATGCCGCTCTTGAAGCCCGGCTCGCAGTCGACGCCGTAGATCTGATAGCAGTTCTTCTCGCCGACGAGCAGTCTCCCGTCAGAGAGCGGCGTGATGCTGACCGCCGTGTCGGAGGTGACGACAGGCTTTCCGGTCAGAGTGTAAGCCTCGATCGGCTGGAGCGCATAGTGCAGCAGCCAGTTCCCGACGACCGTATAGTATCCGTCGCCCGAGAGCAGCACCTTGCCGCTCTTATCGAGGACATAGGAGCGCTTCGTCCCCTGCACCAGAGTGAGGTCGCCGGACTTATCAATCGAAGTCCTTATTCCGCCCGCCTTTTCGACCGTATCGCCAAGTATCCGATAAACGCTCGTCTCAAGATCCTTTCCGAGCGCGTAGACGCCCTCGTCCTGTCCGGTGATAAGCTCGACGCAGAGCGGATCGGTCAGACCCTCAAGCGCAGTCGTTTTGCCGTTCTTCGTTATGAAATACCCGCCGTCCTTGTCGACGCAGAGCCTGACGCCGTTCTTTTCGTCGATCACCTCGGCGCTTGACGCGGGAGTCATGCTCGGGTCGTACTTGTAGCTGCCCGAGTCAAAGAAGAACTCAAAGCTGTCGCCGTCGCGCCTGGTCTCGGAGAAGTGTATCCGGTTCGCCGCGCTGATCTCGCCGTAGTCCATCAGCAGATTGAAATTCGTGTCGTAAAAGCGGAGGAATCCATCCTCGCGGACAAGTATATAGGTCGTCGCGTAGTAATAAACGATCTCGAATTTGCGGTTCTCGATGATCTCTGAGCCGTCGAAAACGCTGATCTCCCTGCTCCCGAGCAGCAGCGACAGACATCCGTCCTCGCGCTTGTTGTAGCCGCGGTAGACTGTGTCGGAGAGCCATTCTCCGGTCTTATAGTCGCAGAGCACGAAATCGGTGGAGTCGCTCTTGACAAACGAGATCATATAGCCCTCGTCCGGAGATGCGAGCCTTCCCTGCACTACTCCGATCGCGCTGCCGTCCTTTTCGAGCAGCAGGCTGCGGTTCAGGTCGGAGCAGAAAACCGAGCTTCTGCCGTCGATGAACTTAGTCCGGACGCCCTTATGGAACACCGGATCCTCGCCGTCCTTAACGAACGCCAGATTGTAATCCGCGTCGAGCAGATATCTTCCGTCCGCGACCTTATACTCAAGGCGGTAGGTCATCGGCACAGCCGGAACCACCTCCTTTGAAGCGGTTGTGTCGGTCGTGACAGACGAGCTCTCGACCGTATCCGAGATCGGCGCGGAGGTCGTTACCGGCGTCGGCTTAGTGTCCTCTGAGCCGCCTGAGGTATCGTCGGC
>CACXED010000169.1 GCA_902766575.1 uncultured Ruminococcus sp.
CGGCGAGCTGCTGCCGAGGCTCGCGGTCGTAGCGCGCGCTCTGCCCTCGGATAAGAGCCGTCTTGTCAGAGTCGCGCAGGCGCATGAGCTCGTCGTCGGCATGACCGGAGACGGGATAAACGACGCTCCGGCGCTCCGGCTCGCCGACATCGGCTTTTCGCTCGGCAGCGGCACCGAGGTCGCAAGAGAGGCGGGAGACATAATAATCCTCGACGACAACTTAGCGTCGATCGCCAAGGCGGTGCTCTACGGTCGGAACATCTTCAAGAGCATAAGAAAATTCATCACGCTCCAGCTGACGATGAACTTCAGCGCGGTCGGAGTCTCGATGATCTGCCCCTTTTTAGGGATAGACGCTCCGGTGACGGTCGTGCAGATGCTCTGGATAAACATAATCATGGATACGCTCGGAGGGCTCGCGTTCGCCGGAGAAGCCGCTCTGCCGCACATCATGAAGGAGCCGCCCAAGCGCCGCGACGAGCCGATACTCTGCGGCTACATGGTAAATCAGATACTGCTGCTCGGCGGCTTCACGATCGCGCTGAGCATTTACTTCCTTAAAAGCCCTCGGATCACCTCGCTGTTCCGGAGCGCGCCCGACGATATATATCTGCTGACCGCGTTTTTCGCGCTGTTCATCTTCGCCGGGGTGTTCAACTGCTTCAACGCGCGGACCGACCGGCTGCGGCTTTTCTCGGGGATCTCGAAGAACCCGGCCTTCATCGCGATAATGACCGCCGTCGCGGTCGTGCAGATACTGTTCGTCTATCTCGGCGGAGCGGTGCTGAGGACAGCGCCGCTGACCCTGCGCGAGCTGTCGGTGAGCCTTGCAGCGGCGGCTCTGGTCTTTCCCGCCGACTTTTTAAGGAAGCTCCTCTGGCGCGTTTTTCACTCAAAGAACGGCAGAAAGGGATTTTAGCTTGAAATTTTGGTCGATTTCAGCTCAAACGGTTGCATTTGCCGACAGTTTGTGGTATAATGTAAGCAACAAATATCGGAGGTATAAAACCATGTCCATGAACCGTGCCGACGTGCCCGCTGAACGCAAGTGGCGCACCGAGGATATCTTTGCAACCGTCGACGACTGGAACAGGCTCTATTCCGAGCTCGAGGGAAAGCTCGACTTCTCGTCCTATGAGGGAAAGCTAAAGGACGCGGATACGCTCCTTGAGTGCTTTGAGCGGCTCAACGCCGTCGTTCTCGACCTCAACCGTCTCAGCGTCTACGCCTATATGCGCCACGACGAGGATACACGCGACTCGACCTTCACCGCTCTGCTCTCGCGGGTGGATATGCTCGAAATCGAGCTTTCGAAAAACACCGCCTTCATCACGCCCGAGCTGACCGCTCTGCCCGAGGAGACGCTCCGCGCCTTCGCCGCCGACAAAAAGCTCGCCGACTATGACTACACTCTCCGTCAGATCATAAACGAAAAGCCCCACGTCCTCTCAAAGGAGACCGAGGAGGTTCTCTCTCAGGGCGGAAAGGTCTTTGACGGCTTCAGACAGGTCTTTTCTATGATCGACAACGCCGACTTCCCGTTCCCGACCATCAAGGTCGACGGCAAGCCGACAAAGCTCTCCCACGGAAGCTACGGAGTCATGCTCCGCTCTCCCGACCGCCGCGTCCGCAGAAACGCGTTCAAGGCGTACTACGGCGCGTATATCGGGCTGATCAACACGATAACCGCCGCCTATGTCGGCAACGTCGACAAGGACGTTTTCCTCTCCCGCGCGAGAAAGTACAAGAGCTGTCTCGATATGGCTATGTCCCGCGAGGACGTGCCGGAGATAGTATACAAGAATCTCCTGCGCAGCGTGAAAAAGGGACTTCCGCAGCTCCACCGCTATTACCGCGACCGCAAACGTATCCTCGGGCTTAGTAGCCAGCATATGTACGATATCTACACTCCCGTCGTCGAGAACGCCGAGCTCCAGCTCGACTACGAGGAAGCGTTCGGGATCGTCAAAAAAGGTCTCGCACCGCTCGGCGAGCGCTATGCCGAGCTGCTCTGCGAGGCTCACGACAACGGCTGGATCGACGTTGAGGAGACCGAGGGCAAGCGCAGCGGAGCCTACAGCATCAGCGTCTTCGGACTGAAGCATCCCTATGTGCTGCTCAACTACCAGCCCTCGACAAACGATATCTTCACTATAGCCCACGAGCTCGGCCACGCCATGCACTCCTATCACTCCGAGCGCTCTCAGCCGCAGGAGAAGTCGGACTACCGCATCTTCGTCGCCGAGGTCGCAAGCACGGTCAACGAGGTGCTGCTCTATCACTATATGATGAACACCACCGAGGATCCGAAGCTCAAGAAATATCTGCTCTCCTATTATATGGATATGCTCAAGGGCACGCTGTTCCGTCAGACGCAGTTTGCCGAGTTCGAGTACAACGCTCACAAAATGGCTGAGAACGGCGAGCCGCTGACCAAGGATTCGCTCTGCGAGCTCTATCTCGGACTGAACAAAAAGTACTACGGCCGCTCGGTCGTCTCCGACCCGGAGATCGCCTACGAGTGGGCGCGCATACCGCACTTCTACACGAGCTTCTACGTCTACAAGTACGCGACCGGAATCGTCTCGGCGGTCTCGATCGCAAACCGCATACTGAACGAGGGCGCTCCGGCGGTCGAGGATTACTTCCGATTCCTGTCCTCCGGCGGCAGCGACAGCCCGGTCGAGCTTCTCAAGCTCGCGGGCGTCGACCTCACCAAGATGGACGCCTTCAACACCTGCATGGCTTCCTTCTCCAAGGCGCTCGACGAATTCGAATCCCTCGACTGACCAGCGGCGGGGAGCCCCCGCGGGCAATCGTCAAGGCTTATTCCTGCGCCGCCGTTAGCTTGCGGCTCATCAAACAGCGGCGAGCCGCCGCTCCCAAAGTCAAGGTTAGTTTCAGCGCCGCCGTTAGCTTTAGTCACATCAAACATAGCGCGTCGCGAAAGTGACAAATACCTCTGTTTGATGGGCTTATGGCTGACGGCGTTACGTTTTTTTAGCTGATTTCAATAATTATATTCGATATTACATGATATTTTTGTAATCGCCAATACGC
>CACXED010000170.1 GCA_902766575.1 uncultured Ruminococcus sp.
CGGGAAACCAAAGGAGAACCTCGGCGCTGACGCGCCGCTCGGGAACTCGCGCCGCTCGCGCTCGCGCTGCTTACCAGCAGCTCTGTTCCGCGTCGCTCACGCTCCGCGGAAAGTGGAAACCAAAGAGGAATCCCGGCGATCGCGCCGCTCGCATTAGAGCATATAAAAAACTTAAAACTAATTTCAAAAAGCTATTGACAAATCGAAATTCCATGATATAATATTATTGACAATATAAATTCCGAAAGGACTGGTAATTATCATGGAACAGCTGAAGAAAATCGGCAAAATCGCGCCGAAGCGCTCGCTCGATATCAGGGAGTCAAAGCTCGGCATCGGCTTTGAAAAGCTCGACCGCAACGTCTTTGACCCCGAAAAGGCTTACGATAAGCTCGAGCTCGTCGGCGTCAAGTGGGTCAGAATCCAGTCGGGCTGGCAGCGCACCGAGCATATCAAGGGTCAGTACGACTTCGAATGGATCGATAAGGTCGTCGATAACCTCATCGCGCGCGGAATGAAGCCCTGGATCTGCCTCTGCTACGGAAACGAGCTCTATAACGAGGAGGCTAAGGAGGTCTTTGGCGCGGTCGGTATCGCGCCGATCTTCAACGACGAGCAGAAGCTCGGCTGGGCTAACTACGTCAAGGCGACTGTCGAGCACTTCAGGGGCAGGGTCGACCACTGGGAAATCTGGAACGAGCCCGACGGCAAATGGTGCTGGAAGCACGGCGTCAGCGGCGCTGAATACGGACAATTCTGCGTCGATACCGCCGCTGCGATCCGAGCCGTCGCTCCCGACGCGACTGTCATCGGCGGCGCGGTCTGCTCGCCCGGAAACCTCGCATACATAAACGAGGCGCTCGACGCAGGAATGGGAGCGGTCATCGACGCTTTCTCGTTCCATGAGTATACGCCCGACGAGTCGAAGCTCTTTGAGCACATTCCGGCGCTGAGAGCGCTGCTCGCGTCCTATAACCCGAAAATCAAGGTCATTCAGGGCGAGTCGGGCTCGCAGTCGAGAAGCGACGGCTGCGGAGCGCTTCGCGGAGGTGCGTGGACTCCTCTGCGTCAGGCCAAGCAGTGCGTGCGCCACGCGATCGCCGATCTCATCACCGAGGTCGAGTTCACCTCATACTTCTCCTGCATGGATATGATCGAAGCCCTCAACGGCAAGGTCGGAGACCTCAACTCCTATCTTGACTACGGCTATTTCGGCATAATCGGCGCGGATTTTGACGAGAACGGCTTCTCGTCGGGCGAGTATTCGCCAAAGCTCTCGTACTACGCTTATCAGAACGTCTGCTCGGTCTTTGCCGAGAAATTCGACGTTTGCGACCTGCCGATACTCAGGGCTGTCCAGCCGTCCAAGCGTCTGCTCGCGTCGGACTACGGCGGAAAGCTGATCACCCACGGCTTTGCAAAGCCCAACGGCTCTCACGCCTTTGCCTACTGGAACTCGACCGAGCTTCTGACCACCGACTTTGAGTCGACCGTCAGCTTCAGAGTCGCTAACATCCCGGGTCAGATCAGGCTCGTCGATCTGCTTCACGGCGATATCTACGAGCTGCCCGAGGATATGATCGAGAACGCCGGACACAACACCGTCCTAATCAAGAACATACCTGTGACCGACTATCCGATGCTTCTCACCTTCGGGGACTTTGCTGAATAAAAGAATCACACACGGAGACGCTGCAAAAGCGTCTCCGCTTCTTAATTTACAAAGCCGGACATATGATAAATTAAAAGTAACCGAACGGGAAAAATATTTTGCTAAAATTCACTCCGCATTAACAAAAAGCCGGGCGAAATATGTTAATATTATATTGCCGCGGCCGACGCGGAAATTTACATATATCGGAGGTCGATAAGTTGGGTAAAGCGCTCTTTGAAAAAATTAAGGAGGCGCTGATTTCGGTGCTGCCGGTGTCGCTTATCGTGACGGCGATCTACTTTTCGCCGCTGGTGAGTCTGACAGACACGGAGCTTACGGTATTTCTGATCTCGTCAGTCGTGCTGGTGATAGGCATAGGTCTGTTCAACCTCGGCGCGGACATGGCGATGACGCCTATGGGCGAGCATATCGGAGCCGGTCTTACCAGAACCGGAAATCTGCCGCTCCTGCTTGCCGTGAGCTTTCTTATGGGACTCTTTATTACCATCGCCGAGCCTGATCTGACGGTACTTGCGTCGCAGGTCAGGGAGGTCATCAGCGAAACTTTGTTGGTGGCTGCGGTCGGTATCGGAGTCGGAATCTTTCTGGTGCTTTCGGTGATCAAAATAATCTTCGGAAAGCAGCTCTCGTCGCTTTTGATGTTCTTTTATCTGCTGATGTTCGCGCTTGCGTCGCTGGTCGTCGTCAGCGGGAGCCCCGAGTTTCTGGCGATGGCGTTCGATTCGGGCGGAGTGACCACGGGGCCGATCACGGTGCCGTTCATAATGGCGCTCGGCGTCGGAATCGCAAGCACTCTCGGCGGAAAGAACGCCGGTGAGAACAGCTTCGGACTCATCGCGCTCTGCTCGATAGGGCCGGTGCTTGCGGTCATGGCTGCGGGAATAGCCTCGGACGGCGAGCTTTCCTACAGCCTGCCCGACTACTCGGTCGAGGCTAATCTCGGAGCGGGGCTGATACGGAATCTGCTCTCTGTGGCAAAGGAGGTCGCGACAGCTCTGGGGCTGATCGTCGTGTTCTTCCTGATACTTCAGGCCGTCTGCCTGAAGCTGCCGAAAAAGACGCTCGGACGGATAGCGGTAGGGATAGCCTACACCTTTCTCGGTCTGGTCGTGTTCCTGACGGCGGTGAACGTCGGCTTTATGCCGGTGGGCTACCGTCTGGGAGCAGAGCTTGCCGGGAACTCGCCGGAGTGGTTTCTGCCGGTGTTCGGATTTATAATCGGAATGGTCGTCGTGCTCGCCGAGCCCGCCGTCCACGTCCTCAACAGGCAGGTCGAGGAGATCACCGGCGGAACGGTGACAAAGCGCTCGATGATGCTCGCGCTGTCGGCCGGCGTAGGTATCTCGATCGCGCTCTCGATGCTGAGGATCATACTCGGTTTCAGCATACTCTACTATCTGATACCCGGATATCTGCTGTCGCTGGGGCTGTCCTTCTTTGTCCCGGGAATTTACACGGCGATAGCCTTTGACTCAGGCGGCGTCGCGTCGGGTCCGCTGACGTCGAGCTTTATTCTGCCGCTCGCTATCGGCGTCTGCGCGAGTGTGAGCGGAGTGGACTCGATACTGACCGACGCGTTCGGAATCGTGGCGATGGTCGCGATGACGCCGCTCATCACGATACAGCTCCTCGGCTTCAGAGCGGTCATGAAGCGCCGCATTTCCGAGCGGATAGCTATGCGCCGCATCCTCGAAGCCGACGACGAGCAGATAATCGAATTCTGAGAGGTGCGATATGGACGATAGCAAGGCAAGAAAAAATCACACCGCTCCGGTGGGACTCAAGCTGCTCGTGACGATAGTCGCGCGTCAGAAGGGCGAGTTCTACGCCGATCTGATACAGGGCTTCGGCGCGAATATGCAGGTCGTTCTGCTCGGAGAGGGAACGGCTACGACCGAGACCTTACAGCTGCTCGGGCTCACCGACAAGGACAAGGCGGTGATATTAAGCGTGCTGCGCTCGGAGAAGGCGTCGGAAGCGCTCGACACGCTGGCGCGGAAGTTCGAAACGGTAAGAAACGGCAAGGGCGTTGCCTGGACGGTGCCGCTTGACAGCACGATAGGAGTCGCGGTCTACCGATTCCTCAGCAATAATCCGGAAGGAGCAGGAACTTTATGGAACACTCGCACGAAATGATAATCTGCATTGTGAACAACGGCTTCAGCGACGCCGTAATGGACGCCGCGAGAGCCGCCGGAGCTCGCGGAGGTACCGTCATGAGCGCCCGCGGAACCGCCGGCAAGGAGGCGGAAAAGCTCTTTAACATCTCGATCCAGCCCGAAAAGGAGCTGGTGATGATACTCGTCGGACACGAGATCCGCGACGGCGTGCTGCACGCGCTCTACACAGCGGCGGGACTCGGAACTCCGGCGCAGGGGATAGCCTTCGCGCTGCCGGTCGACGCGGTTGCGGGAGAATAGTTCCGAAAACCGTTTTCAGGCTCGGCAGAATCAAAAAACTCCGGAGCGGGCTTCATGTCCGTTCCGGAGTGATTTTTTGCCTTATTTCAGCTTGGTTACGCCCGACTTTATCTCGACAGGCTCGCCGTCGACCTCGAACCAGAGCGTCTCGGCGGAGGGGTTGAAGACCATCGTCCGGTCGGCTGAGAGCGAAACTCTGCGCAGCGCGGTCACGTAGTCGTAGATTTCGATGTTCGTCGCGTACCAGACGCTGTCCTCAAAGGTAGCGGTGAATCTGTCGCAGAACTCCTCGATCATCGCCCAGCTGTTGTTTCCGCTGTTCCTCGGGAACTCAAAGCTGTGTCCCCAGATGTAAAAGAGCGGCAGAGCGTAGTAGGCGGTTCTGAACTGCTCGATCTTGCCGATGATGTCGTGACTGTGATGGCAGGTGCCGGTCCACTGCATGAAGTCCTCGGGGAGCTTGAAGTTCTCGCTCGAGCCTGCCGTGCGCGCGTAGACGAAGCCGCAGGCCTTGAGGCAGGTCAGCACGTCCTCGTTGACGATTCCGTTCGGGTAGGACATTCCGCGCACCGGATAGCCGCAGGCGGCTTCGAGACGCTTCTTGTCCTCGAGCATTTCATAGAGCAGCTCCTCCTTCGGTATCTGGTCGAAGAACGGGTGAGTCAGCGAGTGGCAGGAGACCTCGTGTCCGGCGTAGAGCGTCGGGATCTCCTCTAATTTTACTCTCCAGTCGTTCTCCATCTGACCCGAGATCAGGTGGAACGTGCCCTTGATGTGATATCTGTTGAACAGCTCGACAAGACGGCGATCCTCGGTCGAGCAGTCGTCGTAGCTCATTGTCAGAGCCTTTTTCTTTCCGTACTTGTAGAGATATTTGATCCTCATCGAAATCATCCTTTCCTAAAGTCGATCGCCGCCGAGCTCGCCGATTATGCGGGCTATCGCGTTTTCGGACGCTTTAACGGTCACTCGGTCGGCGACTGCTTTGACCTGCTCGGACGCGTTTCCGACCGCGTAGCCGACGTCGGCGTATTCGAGCATCGACAGGTCGTTCTCGTAGTTTCCGGCGCAGACGACAGTGTGTATGACCTGCTCCCCGCCGAGAAGTCCCCGCAGTATGCGAACGGCGTTCCCCTTGCCGCCGCTGTGAGTGTTAATTTCAAGACCTTCGGGCGAGCTCTGCGCAAATGACAGCTCCGGAAAGGCTTTCGCGAGCTTTTCGCGAAGTCCGGCTGTGATGCGCGGAGTCTGTATGATTATCGACTCCATCGCGGGATAGACGGCGCTTCCAAGATACTCGTCAAAGCATTTGTCGGCGTTCAGCCCGGCGCCGAGGTCGAGTCTCAGATTATCGTTCAGTCCGTTCAGCGAGAGCACACGGCACTCGGGATACCCGTCTATCGAAAAGCGAATGAGCCGCCGGACTGTCCCGTCGGGCATGGGGTTCGACCAGAGCAGCTTATCCTTGTAAAGGTCGTAGATCGCGTTTCCGTTGCAGGCGACGACCGGCGCGTTGATCGGCAGTCCCCTGACCGATTCGACGAAATGCCCGGGGTTCCTGCCCGTCGCCATAGTAAAAAGCCCGCCGTTCTCAGTGAAATATCTGAGAGCGGCGAGATTTTCCAAAGTTACCGTCAGTGTTCCGTCAAAGTCGGAGCAGAGCAGGCAGCCGTCGAATTTTCTGTTTCGCGATTCGCGCCGCGGTTCGTTTGGGACGCGATTACCAGCCAAGGAGCTTGAGGTAAGCGCGGCTCATAGCTGCGCACTCGAGCGGAGTCTTGCCCATCGAGGGCTGATCCTGCTCGACGACAACCCAACCCGCGCCCGCCTTGACGGCTGCGTCGAGAATATTGGGTACGTTCTGATAGCCGAAGCCGAAGGGTCTGAACTCGAAGTTGGAGGGACGCTTGGGAGCCTTCTTTTCGATACCGATGAGCTCGTACATATCGTCCGACTTTTCGCCCGAGAAGTCCTTGAGGTGAACGACCGGAGCGCGTCCGGTGTACTTGAGCAGATAAGCCGCCGGATCAACTCCGCCGACGTTTGCCCAGCAGGTGTCGACCTCGGTCTGGAGCAGATCTGCGGGAACCTTTTCGTAGATGAGGTCGAGACCGTAGGTTCCGTCGATCTTGACGAACTCGAAGTCGTGGTTGTGGTAGAGCAGGGTGAGACCATGCTTCTTGGCGACTGCGCCGATCATCTTCATGTCCTCGATGGTCTGATCGAACTTAGAGCCGCCGGGACGTCTCTCCTCGATGACGTAGGGGACGACGATGAACTTACAGCCGATCTCGGCGTAAGCGGCGATAGTTCCCTCGGGATCCTTGACCATCTCGTCGATCGGAACGTGAGCGGAGATGGGAGTCAGTCCGACCTCGGCGCACATAGCCTTGATATCGGCGGGAGAATTGCCGTAAAGTCCGGCGAACTCAACTCCGGCGTAGCCCATCTCCTTGACCTTGACCAGCGCGGCTTTCATGTCCTTCTGGACCTCGTCGCGGATGGAATATAACTGAAGTGCAACAGGAAGTGCCATTTTTATTTCCTCCATGAATATTGATATATCAGTTGATCCTGATGTTAATATTGTATCACAAACCTGTGAAAATTTCAACCGTTTTCAGGAAATTTTCGGGAAGCGTTTATCTTTTCTTCCGACTCGAGCCGCACTGCCTTGCGCAGCCTTTTTGTGAAGTCCGAAAATCCGCACTCCGCGTCCCCGTAGCAGAGCTGGAGCGAATATTCGTTCGGCAGCCACTCGGAGATATCGGCTTCGTTGTGCTGAATGAGCGCTTCGAGCTTATCGAGCGCCTTATAGAGCTTCGCCTCCGGCGTTTCGAGCGCTTCCATCTCGGCAAAGAGCCTGACTATCCGTCCACGCTCCGGCTCGCCGAGCAGCGAGAGCAGGGAATCCACCGCGCCCGACTCGACCCTCCGGTCGGAATCGGTCTTGACAAAGGTCGGTATATCGCCCGTGACCGCTTCGCCGAGGTCGTGGAACAGGCACATCCCGACCACCCGGTCCATATCGAGCTCCGGGAACTCGCCGCGGATAAGCTCGGCGGTCAGCGCGAGCCGCCAGCAGTGCTCGGCGACGCTCTCGCGCCTGCCCGAGCTTGTGGAGCAGTGTCTTGTCGAGCATTTCAGCTTCTCCGCGGCGTGCAGGAAGTCAATCAGAGACGCGATGTCCATAGCCGCTCAGTTAAAGAACTTCGTAACTCCGAGCGTTGCGAAATAGTCGTCGGGAGTCTCGGCGCGGCGTATCAGCTCGACGCTGCCGTCCTCCTTTAAGAGCAGCTCGGCGGAGCGGAGCTTTCCGTTATAGTTGTATCCCATCGAGAAGCCGTGAGCTCCGGCGTCGTGTATCGCGAGGATATCGCCGACGTCGATCTTCGGGAGAGCGCGGTCGACGGCAAACTTGTCGTTGTTCTCGCAGAGACCGCCGGTCACGTCGTAGATATGGTCGAGCGGCTCGTCCTCCTTGCCCATCACGGTGATGTGGTGGTAAGCGCCGTACATAGCCGGGCGCATCAGGTTCGCGGCGCAGGCGTCGCAGCCGATGTACTCCTTGTAGATGTGCTTTTCGTGGATAGCCTTTGTGACGAGCATACCGTTGGGCGCGAGCATCCAGCGTCCGAGCTCGGTAAAGAGCGAGACGTCTCCGAGTCCGGCGGGAACTAAGATCTCGTCGTAGACCTTACGCACGCCCTCGCCGATGACGGCGATATCCGCCGGCTTTGCGTCGGGGAGATAGGGGATTCCGACTCCGCCCGAGAGGTTGATGAACGACAGGCTGACTCCGGCTTCCTCCTTGATTCTGACCGCCATTTTGAAAAGCTCGCGCGAGAGGGTCGGGTAGTACTCGTTGTCGGTGTTGTTGCTCGAGAGGAAGGCGTGGATACCGAAGCGCTTTGCGCCCTTGGCTTTGAGGATCTTGTAGGCTTCGATGATCTGCTCGGGGGTCATGCCGTACTTAGCCTCGCTGGGGCTGCCCATGATGCGGGTGCTGATTCTGAAATCTCCGCCGGGATTGTAGCGGCAGCAGATCGTCTCGGGAATCGAGCCGGTGACGCTTTCGAGAAAATCTATATGCGTGAAGTCGTCGAGATTGATGATAGCGCCGAGCTTTCTCGCTTCGACGAAGTCCTCGGCGGGAGTGTCGTTGGACGAGAACATGATATCGCTGCCCGAGAAGCCGACCTTATCGCTCATCATGAGCTCGGTCAGCGACGAGCAGTCTACTCCGCAGCCCTCCTCCTTGAGTATGTCGAGGATGACCGGGTTCGGAGTCGCCTTGACCGCGAAATACTCCTTGAAGCCTCTGTTCCACGCAAAGGCGGCGTTGAGCGCGCGGGCGCGCTCGCGTATACCGCGCTCGTCGTAGATGTGAAAGGGCGTGGGATAGGTCTCGATTATCTTTTCGAGCTGTTCCTTTGTTACGAATGGCTTTTTCAATTTAGCATCTCTCCTGTGAGTTCGAATTACGGTATAATTATAGCACAATCGTCGGAGCGTGTCAAATATATAATGTGAATTTTATTATTTTAATTTCATAAAATTCGCACCCGGAGTATTGACAAACAGAAAAAGCGATGCTATAATTGTCTTGTTACAAACTGACAGGAGAAAGCAGATGAATCTTATACCTGACACGATACCCGAGACAGGCGATTATTACTGTACATGGGCTGCGCAGGCGAGGGTGCGCCCGGCGGAAATCCCCGACGACGCGCTTTCCGTGCGCGATAATATGAACGAGGAGATGCTGTTTCGCGAAAACGGACTGCTCGGAAGCTATTTCGATGGAGTCAGAGAGGATATAATCGCGCTGCTCGACGACGGCTGGGACGTGCCATACGGCTCGGCGAACCCGCAGAACGCCGGACGCTTCGGCTCGCTCGAGCTCGATACCGAAAGATTCCCGTCATTCAAGGGCGATCCGACCGAGCGGCTGAAAGCGTTGTCAGACAGGATAAAATCCCTCGGCTACAAGGGAGCCGGGCTGTGGATAGCCTGCCAGCGACCCTTTGCCGACGGCGATCCGATTGAAAATGTCGAGGAGTCGCGCAGATACTGGGAGGATCGGGCAAGGCGCTGTCACGACGCCGGAATCGCCTACTGGAAGGTTGACTGGGGCAGAATGAACGGCTCGGCTGAGTATCGCGGGATGATGACCGACTGTGTGCGCAGATTCGCACCGGGGCTCGCCATCGAGCATATGCCGACCGGAATCTATCCTCCGTTCGGAAAATATGTATACGGACGAGACAGCTTCAATGCCGGAGAAAACGAGTTCAATCGGAGAATGATAGACTGCTCGGACTATCTTCGCACCTACGACGTGCTCGGCGAGTTCGTGAACGCGATAACGCTGAACCGTGTCGCTCTGCTGCTCGGCTCGGGGCTGAGAGCGTCGGAGCGCGCGAGGGGGATTCTCAATATCGAGGACTCGATGTATCTCGGAGCGGGGCTCGGCTGCTCGGTGGGCGTTATGCGTCACAACCGCTTCACTCCGGGACGCGAGCGCCGCGACACAACGCGCTATGCCGAGGTCGTGCGCACGCTGAAATGGCACCGGATAGCTCCGCCCTTTGCGGTCGGCGGCGATTTCGCGATTTCGGACGAGCTGCTCTGCGACGAGTTTGCCTTTCCGCCAAAGGAGCCCGATTCGTGGCCTTTCGTCGCGGGAAAGACGATGCGCTTTGAGTCCCCGGCGGCGATCTCACGCGGCTGCCCGCTGCCCGAGGTCAGGGCTGACGTCAAGCCGTATGCCGTCGCGTCAAAGCATCCGAACGGCGCGTATTCGATAGCTCTGCTCTGCCGCACGGCAGGGGGAAAGCTCCTCGAGTATTTCCCGGCTGAGGTGAGGATCACAGGCGCGAGCGCCGATCGTCCGGTCGGAATCTTTGGAAAATACAGGTCGCTGACTATCGAGTTCGACCGCCCGGTCGAGCGGCTGAAAGTCATGGCGCAGGATCTCTGCCGCGATTCTGCCGAGGATATCACCGGAGCTGTCAGCCTTTCGGGATGCGAGCTGACGATAAGCGGCGAGGTGATCGACCGCGTCTGCGCCGGAGCGCTCAGACCCGGCGACGATTCCGCGCCCGGACTTGTGTTGAAAATGATATAAATTTTCGGAGGTAATCATATGAAAAACGAGCTCTATTTCTACATCGCTACGCCGTCGGTTTACGAGGTCGGAAAGGAGACCGCCGTCACCGTCTCGCCGCTCGACAGCCGCTACGCCTTTGCCGAGGGAGGGAACTACTCGGTCGCGCTGATGCCGATGTCCGAGAACAACATCCGCTTCGACGTGAGCGCGGTCAGCACAAAGCCGAGCGTCTCGGGCGGTAAGCTGCGCTTCACCTA
Source organism: uncultured Ruminococcus sp. (assembly GCA_902766575.1). Lineage (GTDB taxonomy): Bacteria > Bacillota > Clostridia > Oscillospirales > CAG-272 > Flemingiibacterium. Next base: position 10,465 of record CACXED010000170.1, read on the forward strand.
TACTTTCCCGCGCGAGGGCGAGTATTTCATCCGCGTCTTTCTCGACGGGAACCGGATTTTTCAGATATCGGTCTACGCGCTGAACAGCGATCTCTATGCGCTGCGCCCGCTCAAGGGCGACACTCACGTCCACTCCTGCCGCTCGGACGGTAAGGAGACCCCGGCGGTCGTCGCGGCTAACTACCGCGCGGCGGGCTTTGACTTCATGGCGCTCACCGACCATCACCGCTACGAGCCGTCGGTCGAGGCTATCGACGCCTACAAAGACGTGAAGCTCGGCATGACACAGCTCTGCGGCGAGGAGGTTCACTCGCCCGAGACCTATCTGCACATTGTCAACTTCGGCGGCTCGTACAGCGTCAATAAGCTCTTTCAGGACGACCGCGACGGCTTCATGCGCGACGTTGAAAGGCTCATGCGCACCGAGCCTATCCCGTTCGCCGAGGAGCGCGCGCGCTTTGTCTACGCCTCTGCGCTCTGGTGCGTCGATAAGATCAGGCGCGGCGGAGGAGTCGCGATCTTCCCGCACCCGTTCTGGATTTGGGATATGTACAACGTCCCGAACGAGATGACCTATGAGCTTCTGATGAACGACGTTTTCGACGCCTTTGAGCTTATCGGCGGTCAG
>CACXED010000171.1 GCA_902766575.1 uncultured Ruminococcus sp.
GACCTCGCAAGGCGGGATTTCACGATCAACGCGATGGCTTACTCGCCGAAAAGAGGGCTGATCGACCCTTTCGGCGGGCGGGACGATCTCTCGGCGCGGCTGATACGCTGCGTCGGCGAGCCGGAGAAGCGCTTTTCCGAGGACGCGCTGAGGATACTCCGGGCGGTGAGGTTCGCGTCGGTGCTGGCGTTCGGAACAGAGCCCGGCTTTGAGCTTGAGACGAGAACCGCAAACGCCGCGCTGGAGCTTTGCGGACTGCTTTCGAGGATATCCCGCGAGCGGGTCTCGGCAGAGCTTGTGAAGCTGCTCCACGGCGGACACGCTCCGGCGGTCATACGGCAATACGAGCCGATACTCCGGGAGGTGATACCGCTCGCAGACTGCGCCGACACGATCGGACGGCTGAACGAAATGGGAGCCGAAACTCCGCTTCTGCTCGCGGCGGCTCTGTACGGACGGCGGGACGCGCTGGAGATCCTCGGAGAGCTGAGATTCGACCGGAAAACCATACGGCGGGTCGGAGAAATCCTCTCGCGCCCGGGAGCCAAAGATTATCCCGGAGCGAAGCTCCTCTGCGCCGAGGTCGGAGCCGATATTGCCCGGGACATAGAGACTATCGCCGCGGCGAGGGGCGATATCCCGGCAGAATGCGCCGGATTTGTCGGCGAGATTCTGCGGCGCGGTGAATGTATTTCATTAAAACAGCTCAGAATAGACGGAGAGGGACTGCTCTCGCTCGGCGTTGAGCCCGGGCGGATAGGCGGCGCTCTGAATCGACTGCTTCGCGAGGTCATCGAGGGCAATCTTCAAAACGAAAGGAGTTCGCTGGCCGACTACGCCGCGAAGCACCTGCTATGAAAAAAACGCTTGTGATCATCAATCAGCACACGGCGAAATACCGTCTGCGCGTCGATCTGCTGGAGCTTCTCGACATCCTCACCAAGGGCGGGCGCGAGTGCTTTACGCATCCGACTCAGCGCGCCGGAGACGCTATGGAGTACACCGCCGGGAACGCCGCCGATTTTGACGAGATAGTCTGCGTCGGCGGAGACGGAACGCTCGGCGAGGTCGTGACCGGGCTCTGCCGCGTCGAGCCGGACAGGCGACCGCCGGTCGGGTACATCCCCGCCGGAACGACCAACGATTTCGCTTCGAGCATCGGTCTGCCCTCCGATCCCCTCGCAGCCGCCCGGCTCATCGTCGAGGGAACGCCGCGGGAGATGGACTGCGGGATCGTCGGCGGGCATATTTTCAACTATATCGCGTCGTTCGGCGCGTTCACCGAGGTCTCCTACGGCACGCCGCAGCCGTTAAAAAACCTGTTCGGGCATTTTGCCTACCTGCTCGAGGGCGTGAAGCATCTTTCTGACATCAAGCCCTGCCGTATGCGCTTTGAGTCGGGCCGAGAGGTCATCGAGGGCGAGTTTGCTTTCGGAGCGTTCGCGAACACACTTTCGATCGGCGGCGTGATAAGGCTCCCGGGAGAGGTCGAGTTCGACGACGGTCTGCACGAATATCTGCTCGTCCGGATGCCGCAGAGCCTCGCCGCGCTCAACGAGACCGCGGTGGAGCTCGCCGGGAAGAACTACGGCAAAAACGTCGTCTACGGCAAGTTCAGGAGCGGCAGGATCGAGTTTGACCCTCCGGCGATGGCGTGGTCGCTCGACGGCGACCGGGTGGACACCGACGGCGCGGTTGAAATCGAGAATCTGCACTCGGCGTATCGGCTGATAACGGCGGAAAAGATCTAAACCGCGACATTCAAACGAAAGGATTTTATCAATGAAAGAAGTGCTTCTCTGTAAATACGGCGAGCTGATCCTCAAGGGCGCGAACCGTTCCTATTTCGAAAATCTGCTGCTGAAGGAGCTCAAGACCCGCATAAGGCGCGCCGGGAACTTCGACGTCTACAAGGCGCAGAGCACGATCTACATCGAGCCGCTGGACGATTCCTGCGACCTCGACCTCGCGCTCGAGTACGCGAAGAAGGTATTCGGCATCGTGACCATCGACCGCGCCTGCGTCGCCGAGAAGAATATGGACGCGATCTTCAGGGCGGCCAAGGAGTATCTGCCGCAGTTCCTCACCGGAGCCAAAACCTTCCGCGCCGACGCGAGACGCGCCGACAAGACCTTCCCGCTCAAGTCCCCCGAGCTTGCCGGAGAGATCGGAGCGGCGGTGCTCGAGGCTATGCCGCGGCTCAAGGTCGATCTCGATCACCCCGACGTCACGGTCAGAGTCGAGATCCGCGAGCGCGGAGCTTACATCCACGCCGGTCAGATCAAGGGCGCCGGCGGTATGCCGCTCGGAAGCAGCGGAAAGGGGCTTCTGCTCCTCTCGGGAGGAATCGACAGCCCGGTCGCCGGCTTCATGATGGCAAAGCGCGGAGTGACGCTCGAAGCGCTCCACTTCGAGAGCTTCCCCTACACCAGCGAGCGCGCGAGAGAAAAGGTGCTCGAGCTCGCGAGACTCCTCTGCGAGTACACGACGCACATAAAGGTTCACGTCATCTCGCTCACCCACATTCAGGAGGAGCTTGTCAAAAGCTGCGACGAGGATTACTTCACGCTGTTGCTCCGGCGCTTCATGATGACCCTCGCCGACCGGGTAGCCAGACGCAACAAATGCGGCGCGCTCATCACCGGCGAGAGCCTTGCTCAGGTCGCAAGCCAGACCATGCGCGCGATAGCCGTCACCGATTCCTGCGCCGATATGCCGGTCTTCCGTCCCTGCATCGGGCTTGACAAGGAGGAGATCATCACGATCGCCCGGCGCATCGGAACCTTTGAGACCTCGATACTCCCATACGAGGACTGCTGCACGGTCTTTACTCCCCGTCACCCGAAAACCCGTCCCGAGCCGGAGAAGGTGCTCGCCGAGCAGAACAAGGTCGACTTCAAGGCGCTCTGCGACGAGGCGTTCGAAACTCTCAATACCTACGATATCCGCATCGACGAGGAGTGAATTTTCGGGGATTTCTGCCTGTCCGGTGAAGTAATTTATTAAAATTGCGCCGCGGGTCTTGACAGATACGCAATTTTTATGTAAAATATATATGTATGTGTTCATACCGCAGAGATCAGACGAGGGACGAGCTCCCGCGGCGGTGTGACCGCATGATAAAATTTCCCATATAAGGAGGTGTTCCATACTTGCAGACAATCATTACAGCGGTAGTCGCAGCTATTCTCGGCGCGTCGGCCGGAGCCGCCGGAGGTTGGTTCGTTCACAAAAAGGTCAAGGATGATAAGGATCGCGAGACCATCGGCTCTGCCGAGGAACGCGCTAAGCATATCATCGAGGAGGGCGAGCATACCGCCGAAAACAAAAAGAAAGAGGCTCTCATCGAGGCCAAGGAGGAGATCCTGCGCCAGAGAAACGAGTCCGAGCGCGAGATAAAGGATCGCCGCTCCGAGCTCTCGAGGCTCGAAGCCCGCGTCTCCAAAAAGGAGGAGCAGATCGACCGCAAGCTCGAAAGCCTTGAGCACAAGGACGAGCAGCTCAACAAAAAGCTCAAGGAGTGCTCCGACACCCGCGAGGAGATCGAACAGATCAAGGCAAAGCATCTTGAAACGCTCGAGAAGATCGCCGGGCTCACCGCAGAGGAGGCTAAGGCTCAGATCGTCGAGCGAATCGACGCCGACGTCAAGCACGAGACCGCTCAGCGTCTTGTCGAGTACGAGCAGCAGTTCAAGGAGGAGGCCGACATCCGCGCCAAGAATATCCTCTCGCTCGCTATCCAGCGCTGCGCAACCGAGACGGTCGCCGAGACCACGGTATCGGTCGTGTCGCTTCCAAGCGACGAAATGAAGGGTCGTATCATCGGACGCGAGGGTAGAAATATCCATGCCATCGAGGCTATGACCGGAGTCGATCTCATCATCGACGACACTCCCGAGGCAATCACGCTTTCGAGCTTTGATCCCGTCCGACGCGAAGTGGCGCGCATCGCGCTTGAAAAGCTCATCGCCGACGGAAGGATCCATCCCGCAAGGATTGAGGAAATGGTCGAAAAGGCTCGCCGCGACGTTGAAGCCATGATCAAGCAAGCGGGCGAACGCGCAACCTTTGAAACCGGTATCCACGGACTCAGCGTCGACCTTATCAAGCTGCTCGGCAGACTGCGCTTCCGCACGAGCTACGGTCAGAACGTCCTCGACCATTCGATCGAGGTTTCGCTCCTCTCGGGCATGATCGCCGACGAGATCGGAGTCGACAACACCCTCGCAAAGCGCGCCGGACTGCTTCACGACATCGGAAAGGCGCTCACTCAGGAGATCGAGGGCTCTCACGTACAGCTCGGCGTCGACATCGCAAAGAAGTTCAAGGAGAGCCGCGACGTCATCCACGCTATCGAGGCTCACCACGGCGACGTGGAGCCGCAGACCATCACCGCGGTCATCGTTCAGGCGGCTGACGCCATCTCGGCGGCGCGTCCCGGAGCAAGACGCGAGGATCTCGAGAACTACATCAAGCGTCTCCAGAAGTTAGAGGAGATCACCTACAGCTTCCCCGGAGTCGAAAAGGCTTACGCTATCCAGGCGGGCAGAGAGGTCCGCATCGCCGTCAAGCCCGAGATCGTGAGCGACGAGCAGATGGTAGTCATCGCCCGCGATATCGTCAAAAAGATCGAATCGGAGCTCCAGTATCCCGGTCAGATCAAGGTCCATCTCATCCGCGAGAGCCGCGCTATAGACTACGCAAAGTGAACGGTTCAAGTCAGACTCTTTATACTTTATAATCACTTCCGCCGACGCGGAATATACATATATTTTATAAAGATGAAAATGAAGCCCCGGGCTTTGAAATAGATCCGGAAAAGCTGTCCTCTGGGCAGTGTCCGAAAACAGAAGATCCTCCGCGCGGACGCTCATATGAGCGCTCATGCGGAGGATTGTTTTTGTTTTTGTGAAATCAGGTCTCAAGCTCCATATACCGTCTGTAGGTTCTGAAGCCGACCGACTCGTAGAAGCTCAGCGCGGCGATAACGTCGGAGCTCTCGGAATCGAATTTCTGGTACAGATAGCTTTTCAGCTCGTCGGTGAAGCCGGAGCGGAATATGTCAGGACGACCATTGACATGGAGCTCGTTTACCATCGCCCGGAGCTCGTTTATCCGACAGAGCTCCGACCGCCCGGCGTATCTGACAATGCAGTCCGACATAGGCTGCCGGGGTTCTCAGCCCTCGACGGCGGTGAGAACCTTCTTTACCTTCTTGACGGTCGAGTCGAACTGCTCGGGAGTGAGCGACTGAGGGCCGTCGCAGAGCGCCTTTGCGGGATTGTTGTGAACCTCGATCATAACGCCGTCGGCTCCGCAGGCAGCGGCTGCGAGCGCCATCGGCTCGACGAGACGCGCGATTCCGCAGGCGTGGCTCGGGTCGACGATCACCGGCAGGTGCGAGAGCTCGTGGAGCACCGGAACCGCCGAGATATCGAGGGTGTTGCGGGTAGCGGTCTCAAAGGTTCTGATTCCGCGCTCGCAGAGGATAACGCGCTCGTTGCCGCCCGCCATGATGTACTCGGCGCTCATCAGGAGCTCCTGAATGGTGTTGGCGAGTCCGCGCTTTAAGAGGATCGGCTTGTCGCAGTGGCCGAGCTCCTTGAGAAGCTCGAAGTTCTGCATATTTCTCGCGCCGACCTGAATGATATCCACGTCGGTGAACAGGTCGAGATGGCGCTCGTCCATGATCTCGGTGACTATCGGGAGACCCGTGACCTTCTTGGCCTCGACGAGGAGCTTGAGTCCGTCGCTGCGGAGACCCTGGAAGGAGTAGGGCGAGGTGCGCGGCTTGAACGCTCCGCCGCGGAGAATGTTGGCTCCTGCCTTTTTGACCGCCTCGGCGACCTCGATGATCTGATCCTCGCTCTCAATCGAGCAGGGGCCGGCGATGAAGGTGAAGCCCTTGCCGATTTTTACGCCGTTCACGTCGATGACGGTGTCCTCGGGATGGAACTTGCGGTTAGCCGCCTTGAAGGGCTCGCTGATGCGCTTGACCGACTCGACGATCTCGTTGGAGCTGACGCTGTCGATATCGACCGAGCTGGTGTCTCCGATGAGGCCGAGGATGGTTTTCTGTTCGCCGGGGCAGAGGTGAACGTGGACGTTTCCGTTGCTTTCGATCTGAGCGATGAGGGAATTGAGCTGTTCGTCGGTTACGGGGTGTTTTACTACTACTACCATTTTCTTTTTCTCCTTTTTTCTTTCGTGCTGAAGCGGGTAAATAAAATGAGCTCCGCGATTCTGTCGCGGAGCTCCTCGAGTATCCCGTTATACGGGAATCTTTACTGTTTTACTGTACAGTCGGCTTTATCGCAGCAGAAAACGCTATTACTTTTTTGGTACCAGTAAAAGTAATAGTAGCTAAAGTATGCGGTTGTAGAAATACGGTTCAGCATTTCTTTTACCTCTTTCTGCTTGATGGAAATATTATATCACTAAAATCCGATTCTGTCAATCGTCGTAACCGACAAAATTTAGTCCCCAATTAAAGCGCAATTTTGTCGTTCATAGCCTTTCGGATAGCGTCGATGATCTTTTCCGAGGCGTGACCGTCGCCGTAGGGATTTTTAGCCGACGCCATTTTTCCGTACTCGGCGGGGTCGGAGAGAAGCGCTTCAGCCTCGCTGACGACGCGGCCTGTCTCGGTGCCGATTACCCTGACGGTACCTGCCGCGACCGCCTCGGGACGCTCGGTCTCGGTTCTCAGGACGAGCACCGGCTTATGGAAGGACGGAGCCTCCTCCTGTATTCCGCCCGAGTCGGTCATGACGAAGAAGGACTTTGCGATCAGATTGTGCATATCGGCGACGTCGACCGGATCGGTCAGCAGAACGCCGGGCTTGCCGTCGAGCAGCGGGAACACCACGTCCCTCACCGCCGGGCTCAGATGCACCGGGTAGACGAAAAGCAGCTCGGGATGGCGCTTTGTCAGCTCGAGGACGGCGCGGCAGATATCGGCTATACCGCCGTTCTGATTCTCGCGCCGGTGAGCGGTCAGCGCAATTACCTTTCTGCCGTCGAAATCGACCGAGCGGAGCTTTTCGTCGGCAAAGACATAGCCGGGCTTTACCGTGTACCGGAAAGCGTCGAGCACGGTATTTCCGGTGACAAAGACGTTTTCGGTTATCCCCTCGCGCGCAAGGTTTGAGCGGTTGAGCTCGGTCGGCGCGAAGTGCAGCGTCGCGAGCTTTGAGGTAAGATTTCGGTTGATCTCCTCGGGATAGGGCGAGTAGCGGTCGTAGGTGCGCAGACCCGCCTCGACGTGACCGACCGGTATCTTTGCGTAAAAGGCGGCGAGCGCCGCGGCAAAGCTGGTCGTCGTGTCGCCGTGGACGAGCACCAGATCGGGCTTTGACTCGGCGAGGACGCCCTCGAGCCCCATTATGACGTCGGCGGTGATTGACGACAGCGTCTGACCGCGCTTCATTATGTTGAGGTCAAAATCCGGCTTTACTCCGAAGTAGCCGAGGGCGCTGTCGAGCATTTCGCGGTGCTGAGCCGTCACGCAGACGATGCTCTCCATATCCTCTGCGCCCTCGAGCGCCTTTACGAGCGGACACATTTTTATAGCCTCGGGACGCGTCCCAAAGACCGACATTACTTTCAGCATGAAGTTGCTCCTTTGATTTCGTTTTCTATCTTTTCGGTCACATCGGCGTAGGCGAGCTTAAACAGCTCCTCTGCCCGCTCCGGATTTCCTGTTAGGTCGAGCCAGCCGAACAGCGCCTCCATTCCGGTCGCCCGGCGGTATTCGCGGGCGGATGCGCTTCTTGGTATCGAGATGCCGTTTGCGTTCCTGCCGCGCCTGTAGATATATTCCTCCTCGTCGGTCAGCGCCGGGAGCAGCCTGTCAACCGCCGCCGACTGAGCCGTCGCCTTTACAAAGTTCAGCGCGAGGTGGTTGAGCCTGCCGCTGCCGTTCAGCCCAAGCCCGACGAGATATCTCCGGACGAGCACCTCGAGCGCGGCGTCTCCCACATATGCGAGCGCCGCTCCGTTCATTTCTCTGATGTTCAAATGCTTTTTCAGCGGCAAAATCTTTCGCCGCGATCCTCCCTGATGCGTTTCTTTCGCTCTATTATACCATATCGGCGGCGCTTTTGCAAGCGGTATTTTTCACAGCGCGAGGATATACTTTCTCCACAGTCTTGTGGAAAGTCCGGTTCCGCGTAGCGAATAGGCCCGTAGCGCCGAGCAGTATCCCGAGATCATCCTCGCGTCGGCTGCCGACAGCCCGGGCGAGAACTCGACCGCGAGCATCGCGCGGCTCACGTTTGTAAAATATTCGGACATCACGCTGCCGATCAGCGAGTCGACCCGGACTGCAAATTCGCTCTGCTGCTCTCCGGCGGCAGGAGCGAGTCCGCAGAGCTTAAGCAGGCGGAAGATTTTTGCGTTCAGCTCCTTTGCCGCCGAGCGCGGATCGTCGCCCGAGAGCGCCCGTCTTGTGAGCTCGTCAAAGCGCCGCTCGGCCAGAGCGGCTCTCGCGCGCAGGATAATGACTGCCGCAGCAATCAGCGCCGCCGCTGAAACGAGCCGGATGATCCACGCAGGCAGAGTTCTTTCGGGGCTTACGGGAGTTACGACCGGCTCCGGGAGTATCTCGGGAGCGGTTTCCTCGGGGAAAGTCTCCTCGGGCAGGGGCTCGACGGGAGCGGGCTCGGGCGTGGAGGACGTCGGAATACTGCCCTCGTACATATCGGACATATATGGAGTCGTAGCCTCGTACTGGATCCAGCCGTAGCCGTCGTAGTAGACCTCTATCCACGCATGGGCGTTGCTGTCGGAGACGGTGGAGCGGTAGATAGCCGGAGCGTCCTCAAGGCGGGTGCGCTCAAAGCTGTCGGCGATATAGCCCTCGGCGTAGCGGGCGGGGATCCCCAGCGCGCGCACCAGCATTGCCGCCGCTGTTGCGAACTGGACGCAGTAGCCCTCCTTTGTGTCAAAGAGGAAGGACTCGGCGGCGTTGAAATATTCCCGATTTGGGTCGGGAGCCTTGGGATTCAGGCTGTAGGTCATGTTCTCCGAGAGGTAATTGATTATCTTCATGACCTTTGTGTGTCTTGCCGCGAATTCGTTCATCCGGGCGTAGTCGGGCATATCGCCGAATACTATCGCCCGCGCCAGCTTTTCGATGCTTTCAAAGCTCTCACAGCTCCCGAGGTAGGTGGCGTAGACAAAATCGCGGTAGACGTCCGCGTTCGCAAACGCCGCGAGCACATCGGAGCGCTCGTCCGCGTCCATCTCGTATAGGAATCGGTAGGAGAGCGAGCCGGCAGCGCTGTCGGCATAGGCGCGGACGTCGTTTTGATAGTAGGCTCGCTCGATGATTCTCCGCTCCCGCATGAGCTCGGAGACGAGCTTATAGAGATTGTCCGCGAAATCCGGGTCTCTTAACAGCGGCAGATTCGCTATCGTCGAGTAATCGTCTAAAAAGAGATATCCGGTAGAGGTGTAGATGCCGTCGCTGTAGCTTGAAAAGCCCGACTGCGAGCGCTCGAGCGAGCCGTATTTGAGCAGTCCCGAGCGCATATCGGTGTAGGACGGCAGAAAGACGAGATTTGCGGTGGGCTTGAGCTTTCGGATATCTATCCTCGTCGTGACGTAGCCGAGCTCGGTGTGACTGCGGCTCGGCTCGCTTTCCGAAAGTCCGACGAGCGACGGGTCGAAGGCACGGAGCAGCTCGGAGGTCAGCAGCTCGGACGTAAAGCCCTCGCCGAAGGACTCCTTGTATGCGGCTATCCGGTCGTAGCCCGGCGCGTGCCAGCTGTCGCCGTAATAATCGGTTCCGACCCAGCTTCTGAGATATACCGGCAGCTTCACATCGGCTCCGACCGTGAAGATATGCTCTCCGGTATAGCTTCTGGCGCTCATAGCCGTTCCGCGGCTGTCGAGCGAGGTAACGCCCGAGAAGATCAGACTGCCCACGTCGGGACTCTGACCGTTCATCACCGAGACGATGAGGTTTTCGAGCTTGGCCGCCGGAACGGCTATCGACGGGATCTCGCGCATCTGCTCGCGCACGCCGATGGGGATCACCAGCAGAATCAGCGCCAGCATCGCCGTTCCGAGCCCGGTAAAGCCTCCGAGCGCCGAGCTGCTGCGCCGGGAGCTGACAAACTCGGCGCGGTCGGCTCTGCGCTTTGGGTCGAGTCCGGTGGAGGTCTTTACCGCTCTCCTGTCGGAAAAAATCCGGTCGTAGCCCGCAAGAGCCAGCACTCCGCAGAGCGACGCGATTATCATCGCAAAGCCGAGATTTGAGTCGTTCATTCCATAGTACAGAAAGATCGTGCAGACCGCCGTTCCGACCGCGGTCAGCGGCACCAGCCTGACCCTGCGCAGTATGCAGGCGCAGAATATCGCCGCGAGCAGCGCGGTCGCCAGAGCAAGGCTTATCCTCAGCGCCGACGCCTCGGTCATTCCGAGCCGCCGCATCGAGTAGCCGTAATTGAGGATATAGCTCTTCATCCCGGTATAGCCCAACGCTTCGAGCCGATTGAAAAAGGCGTTCCAGAGCGCCGCGAACGCCAGCCAGAGCTTCTGCGGCAGCTCCTTTGCGGACGTCCGGCAGAACAGAGCCAAAACCGCCGCGGCAGCTCCTCCCATTATGAAGAAGCAGCGCTTTGAAATTCCCATAATCGAAAAATATATCGCCGCCAGCAGTCCCGGGATCACCGCTGAGGCAAGCTCAGAGTCAATTCCGAGACCGTCGAGGATAAAGACCGAGAAGCTCAGCGTGCAGAACAGCGCGAGCGCCGCCCGGCAGATATATCCGAGCGCGCAGAAGCCGTCGGCTCCTCTCGCCTGACCGGGCAGGATGAGCTCGGTCTCGGTTTGCGCAGTATTCACTGTGTACTCCTTTCAAATCGCAAGCTGCGAATCGCAAATTGCGAATCGCAAATTGCAAAAAGGCGTCAGGACTTCAGCGTGACGCTCATGAGCCGCGACAGAGCCGCGAGACGCTTCTGCTCGGCTTCCTTTTCCTGCGGATCGGTCTTGAAAAATGAACCGTCCGAAACGTAGATCAGCTCGACTCCGCGTCCCGAGCCGGAGCAGAGCGCCGCAAGCGCCGAATACTCCTCGGCCTCCGACGCTCCGAGACAGGCGCTGACTATGATCAGCGACGAGCTGTCCGAGCCGGAGCAGAGCGGCGCGAGCCTTGTTATCTGCCGCCCGGTATTGACCATCGGCGCGGAGGCGAAGCTGCGGAACGCCGACTCAAAGTCGTTGGCGTCGTGGATCTCGGCGGTTTTTGGGACGGGCTGACCGCCGCTCTCGGAAAACCAGAGCAGTCTGACGCTGTTCCCGGCGCGAAGCTCCCGCAGAGCCGCCGCGAGCGCGTGCTCGACGACGAGATCGGCGCAGAGATTGTCGATGACGTCGGCGTACTCGGGAAGCGGGCAGAGCTTAGCGGAGCCGTTTTGAAAATGCGGCTCAAGGTCGCAGATTATGTTCACCGAGTCGCCCACGTTGCTTGAATAGTCGCGGACGATCAGCTTTTCGGATTTTGACGAGAGCTTCCAGTGTATGCTCTTGAGGCTGTCCCCGACGAGATAGCCGCGCACGTCCGAGGCCTCGGTGTTGTCCGAGCCCTTTGTGCGCAGAACGGTGCGCGTGGTGATATCGCTTTCCGAGAGCCCGGTCTTGGGCGGAAGCTCAAATCTCTTTGGCAGGACGAAGATTTTTGCCGCCTGTCCGCAGTTTATCGTCAGCCGCGCCATCCTAAAGCAGTCGTAGACGAATATCCTCGACAGCCCTACCTCATACTCGCCGCGGAACGAGAACTCGGCGGTGCGCCTTAGCTCGCAGCCGTCAAGCGGCGCGAGCGTGAAAAGCGCGGTATGGCTCTCGCATCGCGCGCCCCTTTTGTCCGGAACGAGCAGCTCCGCTTCGACAAACGGAAAGGGTATCGGCGAGTTGTTCGAAATTATCGAGGTAAAGGTGAACAGCGAGTGCTTCTCAACTGTTTGGGACGAGACCCTGACCGCCGTCCTCAGCGACAGCTTTGCGAGGATGAGCTGCGCCGCCGGGATCAGCGGGATGAGCAGCGTGAATATAAAGGTCATATACGAAAGCGGCATCTTCAGCGCCTGCGCGAATATGAGCGACGCGAGGATCAGCACGGGCAGTATCAGCGCGCGCCTTGTCAGCGAGACCGGAGGATACCTGCGGCGGGGAGACGCTTTTTTAGCGTCTGTCCTCATCGGCTCTCACCCCTGACCGGCACGGGCGTGGACTTGAGCACGTCCGAAATGACGTCGTCGCTGGTGACTCCGGCGAGCTTTGCCTCCTGAGTCAGCAGCAGCCTGTGCGCCGCGGAGACGCGGAAGATATCGGCTATGTCCTCCGGGACGACGTAGCTCCGGCTGTGCATGAAGGCGTAGGCCTGAGACAGCCTTTTGAGCGCCAGAGAGGCTCTCGGGCTGGCTCCGAGCGAGACCGAGCGGTGGGTTCTCGTCGCCGATACGAGCGAGACTATGTACTTATAGAGCGCCGGGTCGATATGCACGTCGGCGGTCAGCGAGCGCAGAAAGCGGATCAGCTTGACTCCGACTACCGGTTTTACCGAGTCGAGCGGGCTTGATTCTCCGCGGCTCTCGACGATTCTGACCTCCTCGTCGGGCGTGGGATAGCCCATCGACAGCTTGAGCGAGAAGCGGTCGAGCTGCGCCTCGGGCAGAGGATAGGTTCCGACAAAGCCCGAGGGGTTCTGCGTCGCGATGACCATAAAGGGCTCGGGCAGCTCGTAGGTTCTGCCGTCCACCGTGACGCGGCACTCCTCCATCGCCTCGAGGAGCGCCGACTGGGTTTTCGGAGAGGCGCGGTTGATCTCGTCGGCAAGCAGGATATTCGTCATGACGAGTCCGGGCGTGAAGTCGAAGCTCTCGTTCCTGCGGTTGTAGATATTGAAGCCGGTGATATCCGACGCGGTGACGTCGGGCGTGAACTGCGCGCGCCGGAAATCCAGCCCGGCAGCCCTTGCCAGAGCCGCGGCGAGTGTGGTCTTTCCCACTCCCGGAACGTCCTCGATGAGAACGTGTCCTCCGGCGAGCAGCGCGGTTACGAGCAGCAGAACCTCCCGATGCTTTCCGACGATTATCTTCTCTATCTCGGCGGTTAGCCTGCCGGCCGCGGCATATGCCTTTTCGGAGTCAACGTCGGCAAAGGTCACTCCGCGGTATTTAACATCTTCCATAGAAATAATATTTTCCTCTCTGTCGTTCTGCCTGACAAGGGATACGACAAATATAATAATCACTTCTTATTATATCATGCTTTGTCAATATGCGCAATAGACTATCGGATATTTAATAATTTTTTTACGAAAGGGAGAAAATATTTTTTACTCACTCATTGCTGCAATTTGTTGAGTAAAACTTATTGACAATCTGCGGCGCGAGTGCTATAATAAAGCTGAAAAAAGGGAGGAGATTCCGAAATGAACGAAAACGACAGCCTGACGCTTATAAAGCGCCGGCTCTCGTCGATGACCGCCGCGGAAAAGCGCATAGCCGGTTTTATCCTCAGCGAGCCGCGCAGAGCCGTCGGTATGACCATGCGCACGCTCGCCGCCGAGGTCGGCGTTTCGGAGGGGAGCGTCGCAAACTTCGCCGCTCACCTCGGCTTTGACGGCTTCACGGCGATGAAGATAGCCGTCGCCGGAAGTCTGCCCGAGAGCGGCGCGCCGCTTTTTGAAAATGTTTCGCCCGGAGACTCTCCGTCGGTCATAATGGGCAAGATGCGCGACAATACTATAGACGCGCTCAGAACCACCTGCGAAACGATGCCCGAGAGCGATCTCACAAGGGCGGTCGGACTGCTCACCGGAGCAAAGCGGCGGATCGAGCTCTACGGTATCGGAAGCTCGGCGATGCTCGCCGAGGACGCGGCGTTCAGATTCATAAAGTTAGGGCTTCCGGCGGTGGTGATACGCGACAGCTATATAAGCTCGGCGTCGGCGCTGATGCTCGACCCGGACTGCCTTGCGCTGGCGATATCCTACACCGGGCGGACGCACGACATAATCAAGACTATGACTATCGCCAAGGAAAAGGGCGCTCGGACGATGTGCATCACCTGCTACGCCGACAGCCCGCTGGCAAGGCTCTGCGACCTGCCGCTGACAGCGGTGTCTGGCGAGGCGGTCGCGTCGAAGTTAGCGACGGTTTCAAGGCTCGCGCAGCTTCTGATAGTCGATACGCTCTGCGCCTGCATAGCGTCTTTGCGGCGCGAGGAAGCGCTCGAGCGTCAGAGCGAGATCGTCGACGCATGGGACGAATACTGGCTGAGCGGCGATAATCCGCGGAAATGACCGTTTGCAATAAGTTTTCCGCAAATCGGCGCTTAAACATAAAATCGGCGCAAACAAGCAAAATATTTTTGTATGAAGTTTTTTGGAAGGGGCGCGGGGAGACCTTTTTTTCAAAAAAGGTCTCCCCGCCGGAAAGGAATAAAATATGTACGATATCATTATCATCGGCGCGGGCGTGACGGGATGTATGCTCGCGCACAAGCTCTCGCAGTACAGGCTGAAAATCGCGGTCGTCGAAGCGGGCTGCGACGTGGCGAGCGGCGCTTCGAGGGCGAACTCGGCGATCGTTCACGCGGGCTTTGACGCGGCTGTTGGGACGCTGAAGGCAAAGCTGAACGTCAAGGGCTGCGCGGAGCTTCCCGAGCTGGCGCGTCAGCTCGACGTGCCGTATAAGAACAACACCTCGCTGGTAGTCGCGTTCGACAGCGAGGACGAGGAGACCCTCAGAAAGCTCCTCGAGCGCGGTCGCTCGAACGGCGTGCCGAAGCTCGAAATCATCGGAAAAGAGAAGCTACGGGAGCTCGAGCCGAACATCTCGCCCGAGGCTACGGCGGCTCTGCTCGCGCCGACGGCGGGGATCATATGCCCCTACGACCTGACGATCGCCTGCGCCGAAAACGCTGTCGTCAACGGCGCGGAGTTCTTCTTCGATTCGCGCGTAGACGGCATCGAGTGCAATGACGGCTCCGTGACGGTACGCGCCGGGGAGCTCGAGCTGAAAGCCCGCTTTGCGGTCAACTGCGCGGGAGTTCATTCGGCAGAGCTCGCGCGGATGGTCGATCCCGACTACCCGGTCGACGTCATCCCGAGACGCGGCGAGTACATGATCCTCGACAAGTCCGAGGGCAGAACCTGCAAGGCGACGCTGTTCGCCTGCCCGAGCCGCGAGGGAAAGGGCATACTCGTCTCGCCGACCGTCGACGGGAACATCATAGTCGGCCCGAACGCGCACAGGGTCGCGCCCGACGACACCTCTACGACCGCGCCGGGGCTCGACGAGATCTCAAAGGGCGCGCGAAAGCTCGTGCCGGGCATAAATCTCCGCGCGGTGATAACCTCATTTGCCGGAGTGAGACCCACGCCGACCACCGACGACTTCGAGATCGCGCCGTCGGCTAAGGCTCCGAATTTCCTGAATCTCGTCGGAGTCGAGTCGCCCGGGCTCGCGTCGTCTCCGGCAGTCGCGGGATACGCGATAGAAATGCTCGCCGGAATGGGGCTCGGGCTCGAGAAGCGGGACGATTACAATCCTTTCCGGACGCACGACGGTCATCTGAAAAAGCCCCTGCGCGAGCTCTCCGACGCCGAGAAGCTCGAGCGCTGCCGCGAAAATCCCGCCTACGGAAAGATAATCTGCCGCTGCGAGACCGTCACCGAGGGAGATATCCTCGACGCAATCCGCCGACCGATCCCCGCAAGAACCATAGATATGGTCAAGCTCCGCACACGCGCCGGAATGGGACGCTGCCAGGGCGGCTTCTGCTCGCCCCGAGTAGCCGAACTCATCTCCTCCGAGCTGGGCATCCCCCTCGACGAGGTAACAAAGCGCGGCGGCTCGAGCGTCCTGCTGTTCGGAGAGACGAAGTAAGTTTGCTTTATATTGATGATGAAAGGAACAGTCATTCAATGAATTATAATATGGAAAAGAAGCTGGTCGTCGTCGGCGGAGGCCCGGCAGGTCTCGCAGCCGCTCTTGAGGCTAACCGACGCGGCGTCGCTCCCGACGATATCCTGATAATCGAACGCGACCGCGAGCTCGGCGGTATTCTCAATCAGTGCATCCACGCGGGCTTCGGTCTGCATATGTTCGGCGAGGAGCTGACCGGCCCCGAATACTCCGGACGCTTCATCGACGAGGTAAAGGCCGCCGGGATCGGCTACGTTACCGACAGCATGGTGCTCTCGGTTTCGGACGATAGAATCGTGACCTTTGTGTCGCCGAAGCTCGGCTTTGTCACGATGAAAGCCGGAGCGGTCGTACTCTGCACCGGCTGCCGCGAGCGCACGCGCGGAGCGCTCAACATACCCGGAACCCGTCCGGCGGGCATCTACTCGGCGGGAACGGCTCAGCGCTTTGTGAACATAGAGGGCTATATGCCCGGGCGCAGGATAGTCATACTCGGCTCGGGCGATATCGGGCTTATCATGGCGCGGAGACTGACGCTCGAGGGCGCTAAGGTTCTGCGCGTCTGCGAGCTGATGCCCTACTCGGGAGGTCTCGC
>CACXED010000172.1 GCA_902766575.1 uncultured Ruminococcus sp.
CGGAGAGCTTTTGCACTTCTATCCGCACCGATGCGGCTGCGGCTATCAGCCGATTGTCGAGGACAATATCCTCCGGCTTGCCGAAAGCAAAGCCCGCACACCGCTCGCTCCCGAAAATCGCGGCTTTGAGACGGTCGCCGAGCGCTTCGGCTCGCCGCTGCTGACGCTGATCCTCGGCGCAAAGAACCTCTCCGGCGCGATCGACTATTCCTTTGAGCGCGATCCCACAGAGCGCGAATTTGTCGTGCTCGACGATTCTCCCGAAAGGCTCGCCGCGGCTGAGAGAGCCGTTCGCCCGAAGAATTACGCCCGGATGCTGTTCGCGCTCGACAATCTCACCGCGCCGCATATCCTGCCGGAAAATTTCGACCTGATCATCGACAACACCGCGGAAAGGCTCGGCGGGAGCGATAGATATCTGCGGCTTCTCAGAAAGGGCGGCTGCGTCGCAAGAGACGGCCGCGCGGTGTTTGAAAAATGAACCTGTCTCTGCTTTTTTTGGATAGCTCCGAGCGGCGCACTCAGCCGAAATCGCTCGCGCACGACCTGAACCTCGACCGGCTGCTCGGGGAGAGCACTCTCGGGCTGCTGCTGACTGTCTGCACGCCCGAGGAGCGAAAGGCCCGGCTCGGGATATTCAGACTGCTCGGCAACAGCGGATTTGCCGAGAGCTTCCGGCGGCTCGACGAGACCCTGACCGCGCTCTCCCAGACGAGCGCCGCCTGCAAATCCGCAAAATGCGAGTTCGAGTCGCTGATCTTTGCGCGAAATCTCTGCGTCAGCTGCACGGCGGCGCTCGACGAGCTCGACAGGCTCTGCGTATACGGACTTGACAACGCGCTGACGCTCTGCATCAGAAGCTTTGCCGAGAGCGTCTCGGAGCGGCGCGAAATCCTGCGGGAAGCTGTCAGCTCGACCGAGCCGGACGTTTCGGCGTTCTCGGAGCTGTCGCTGACCTATCTTCCCGGCAAGCTGACCCTGACAAAGCGGAGGGACGAGAGCATCTCCGACCGCCTGACCGAGCTCATCCGCAGCATGGGGCTGAGCCCGACTGACAGAAGCTGCTCGATGCGTGTACCGCCCGAGCTGTCGGACAGCTTTGAAAGACTGCTGCCCGAGAGCTTCGCGCGGCTGAAATCGCTCTGCGGACTTGCCGACAGCCTTGCCGAAGCTCTGCTGAAGCTGCGGCGGGAGGTCGGCTTCTATCTCGAGCTCACAGGTCTCGCAAAACGCGCGAAAGCCGCCGGAATGAGCGTCTGCCCGCCAGAATATTCCGACCGTCCGGTCTTTCGTGCGAAAAACGCCTACGATTTCACGCTGCTTGTAAAGGATACTAAGGTCGTTCCCAACGACATCGACTTTGACGAGAGCTCGGCGGTCAGCTTTCTGACCGGAGCCAACGGCGGAGGAAAGACAACCTATCTGCGCTGTACAGCCGCTAATCTGCTGCTCGCCCTCGCGGGCTGTCAGGTCTTTGCCGACAGCGCGGAGGTTGGGAGCTTTGATACTATCCGCGCTCACTTTCCCGCCGACGAGAGCTTCAGCTCCGAGGGACGGCTTTTCGAGGAAGCGCGGCGGGTCGACTCGATACTCTCCGCGTGCGGTCGGGGGAGCTTTGTCTTTATGAACGAGACCTACTCCGGCGCGGACGATATCAAGGGCGCGAATCTCACCGTCGAGACCGCCCGGAAGCTCCGGGACAGAGGAGTTTTCGCGCTCTGGGTGACGCACTTCCACGAAGCGGCGGCTGAGACCGCAGGCGAGCCGGGATTCGCGCCGCTGACTACGGTCGTGGATGAGAGCGACTCGTCGAACCGCACCTTCAGAATCGTGAAAAAGCGCGGCGGAGGCTCGTCCTTTGCCGAGGACATACTGAAAAAGTACTCTCTCGACGCAAAGTCGCTCGAAAGGGCTCTGCGCGAAAATCTGCCGTCAGGAGAAAGGAGTGCCGGAAAAGATGAATCTGCTCTATAAAACCGGCGGCGATATACCTCACGCCGACGACAGGCTCGCCGACGATCTGCTGCTCCGGACAGCGTTCGCCGAGATCATGCCCGATATCACAAAGCGGCAGATATTCTTAGCGGTGCTGACGAACCCACTGACCTCGCCCGAGGATATCGCTTACCGCTCGGAGATACTGCGCGACCTCATGTCGTCGGACGCCCTCTGCGGCGAGCTGCGCTGTGAGCTGAACTCGCTGACAAAGCTCCGGGACGAGGCTCAGCGCGAGCGCTCAAAGGCTTACAGCTCCTCAAAAACCGGCGGAGCGTCGCTCAGGGCTTCGCGCTATATGCTGATGCTGTTCGCAAAGACTACCGCAGAGGCGTTAAAGCTGCTGTCGAACCTGTCGATAGCCCTTGCCGCGCGGTCGGTGCGCTCACAGGGGCTGCTCGCGCTGAAATCCCGGGTCGACGAGCTGCTCTCGGGCAGAGAGGAGCTGACCGGGCTCTGCGAAAGGCTCGCCGACTACGGCTGGTCGGACGACAATGTCTCAGCCACGGTCGGAGTGAATATCGACGGCGACGGACGGATCGCGCTCTGCCGTCTCGATCTGCTCGAAAAAGTCGAGGGCGAGACAAAAAAATCGCCGCTCCTTTCGAATATCTTCAAAAAGAGCGAAAAAACGCCCGAGCGCGGCGTGAAAGTTCAGAATCCTTATGGAAATGTAAGCGAGCCTATCCTTTCCGAGGGCGTGATGGCGACAGGAATACTCCTCGACCGCATGATCCGGGATATTTTTGACGAGCTCTGCCCGCTTGCAAGAGAGCTTGCCTTTTACGAGACGGCGGCGGCTTATATCCGCGCCATGAGGGAGAAGAACGTGCCGCTCGTCTACCCGACGACAGCCGACAACTCCGCGCCGCTCGACCTCGACATAAAATCGCTTTACGATCTGCTGCTCGCCGCGTCCTATCCGAACGTCTCGGCGGTTGTCCCGAACGACTGCCGTCTCGGAAATCACGCCGGAGTGCTTATCACCGGGGACAACAACAACGGAAAGACCGTCTTTCTGCGCTCGGTCGGAACAGCTCAGCTCCTGTTTCAGGCGGGACTGCCGATTCCGGCTCAGTCGGCGTCGATGAAGCTCCGCGCATCGGTCAGAACGCTCTACGCCGCCGCTGAAAAGGAGTTCTGCGCCGGAAACGACGCCGGACGCTTTGAGCAGGAGGTTCGCGAGCTCGCGCCGCTGATACGCTCGATGCCCGAAAACTCGCTTCTCCTCGCCAACGAGATCTTCCAGACCACAGCCTACGCCGAGGGCGCAGAGGGACTTTATCATATTCTCCGCTATCTTTCGGCGAGAGGAGTGAGCTTCATCCTCGTCACCCATCTGCGCGAGCTGATACCAAGGCTCGGCAGAGACGCTCAACACCTTGAGGTCGGAAAGGATCACCGCGTCACGCCTATCGGCTGAACTTAGAAAACAGCTTCCTTATCCCGTCGCAGGCAAAATTCGCCGGGATGCAGAGCAAAAACCACAAAAAGGTATATAGCGGACAGATCAGCCCGTGAAAATTCAGCCGACGCTCCGAGTAGTCCCAGACGTTCCAGTGGAGCAGAGTGTTCACCGTGAAACCGACCGCAAGCTCGGCGAGCGTGATGATAAGGCTCCCTGCCGCGCATCTTTTCCACAGAGGTGTGGATTCATAGGCTCCGTCCACCGCGTAGATCAGCGTCAGACAGAGCCCGCCGGTCAGAGCCATCGTCCAGTGCGTAAAGCCCCGCCAGAGTATCTCGATGAGACTGTAAGCCGCCGCTCCCGCCGAATAAACCGCGCAGTATTCCGCTATCTTCTTCATTTTCCGAAATTCACCCCGAAATCTTATTCCGCAAAATAGGATTCACCCGTAAAGGCGTTAATATACGCTTTCGCGGGTGAATTTGTTTTTAATTTTCACGTCAATAATAGCTTTCGCGTCAGCGAAAGCATCCTTATTGGGAATTTGTGGGTGGTTTTGCGCAGCAAAATCACTGCCGGAGGCAGGGAAAGCCACAAAAACCGGGCGTGAAAATTTATTTTCACGCTATGCCTTGAAAAAATCTGTCGGATAAGGTATAATATTATAAGCCCTTTTAATCGGGCATACAATCATATCGAAAACCGGAGTTCCTGAAATGATAAAATTCCTGCACTGTGCGGATCTTCATCTCGACAGTCCGCTGGCGGCGCTCGATCTGAGACGCGCTGAGGTGCGCCGAAACGAGTTCCGCGCCGCGTTCACGTCGCTGACGCTCTACGCCAAGCTGAATAAAATTGATTTTCTGCTGATCTCGGGCGATCTGCTCGAATCGGGCTTTGCGACCAAGGATACCGTCGCTCTGCTGAAGCGCGAGTTCGCGTCGATCCCCGACTGCGAGGTCATCATCCAGCCCGGAAATCACGATCCCTACACCTCGCAGTGTTTCTATCGCCGCACCGAGTTCACGCCGAACGTCCATATCTTCGACGCCGACGAGCTCTCCTGCTTCGACTTCCCGGAAAAGAATACGACTGTCTACGGCTACGCGTTCACCGGACCCAAGCTCGAGCACTGTCCGTTCGCCGACGCCAAGCCCACCGACCCGAACCGGATCAATCTGCTGATGGCTCACGGCGAGATAGGCAAGAGCGTCTCCGAAAAGGGTCCGATACCCCTCGAGGCGATCTCCGAGACGGGCTACGACTATGTCGCGCTCGGACACTATCACGACCACTCTGGTATAAAGAAGCTCGGCGCGACCTACTACGCCTACAGCGGCTGTCTCGAGAGCCGGGGCTTTGACGAGCTCGGCGAAAAGGGCGCGATCATCGGAGCCGCGGAAAAGGAGAACGGCGAGCTGAAACTCGCGGCAAAGTTCGTGCGCTTCTCAAAGCGCCGCTACGAGATCGACACGCTCGACGTCAGCGGCTGCCGGACAAATCCGGACGTCGTGGAGAAGCTCGGAGCGCTGATAGCCGAAAAGCGCTACGGCGACGACACGGCTCTGCGCGTCAGACTGACCGGAGAGGTCGGCGGAGAGCTCCGAATTTCCGAGACCTTTCTGTCGGAGCAGTTCCCGCACCTCTTTCTGCTGCGGCTCGTCGACGAGACTATGCCGCTGCTCGACGTCGAACAGCTGAGACGCGACCCGACGATCCGCGGCGCGTTCTACGATTCGCTCCGCCCGATGCTCGAAAGCTCCGACAAAAAGGAGCGCGAGCTGGCGTCGCAGGCGCTCCGGTACGGGCTTGCCGCGATCTCCGGCGGCGATATCGTCGATTTTTAGTTGAGAGGATAGTCAAATGTACATAGAAAAACTGAATATCAGCACCTTCGGCAGGCTGAATGGCTTTGAGCTTGAGCTGTCGCCGGGGATGAACATCATCGAGGGCGCCAACGAGAGCGGCAAATCGACGATAGCGGCGTTCATCAAGTTCATGTTCTACGGCTTCAGTCAAAAAGAGCGCGCGGCGCTCGTGAGCTGGGACACCGCCGGAGCCGCCGGGACGCTGACCCTCAAAACCGAAGGCGGACGCCGCTACCGGATCGAGCGCGCGCTGATGACCTCCGGCAAGGACGGCAAGACCTCATTCCGCGAGACGGTTCAGCTCGTCGACCTCTCGAACAATATGCCCTGTCACAAGGGCGAGTCGCCCGGAGAGCTTTTCTTCGGAGTCGACGCGGAGATGTTCGCCTCAACCGCATTCGTCTCGCAGCTCGGGACGAAAGTCAGCGGCGAAAAGGTCTCCGAGGGAATAGAAAATCTGCTTTTCTCAGCCGACGAGACGGTCAACACTCAGCGGGCGCTTGCGAAGCTGGATGAAGCGCGGGTGCTGCTGCTGCACAAAAATTCAAAGGGCGGGCGGCTCTGGGAGCTTTCAAACGAGGTCGCCGGGCTTGAGGAACGGCTCGACCGGGCGTTAAAGACCTCGGCTGAAATCCAGGCAAAGGAAGCCAAGCTCGCCGATCTGCGAAAGAACGAAGCCGCCGCCCGGGAAAAAAGCGAAAAGCTGCAAGAAAAGCTCGCTCAGTTCGAAGCAAGGACGATACTCGGGCTGTTCGGCAGGATGAACGCCCTCGAAGCGAAGTCAGCCGAGCTGAAGCGGCGGCTCGTGGAATCGGGAATACCCGATCCGGGGCTCCCGGGACGGATCAGAGCGGCGTCGGTAAAGCTCAAGCAGCTGCGAAGTCAGCTCGATTCGATGCCCGAGAGCAGCCCCGAGCCTCCGCCGCCCGAGCCTGAGCTCGCGAGATACCTCGAAGCCGGCGGGCGCGAGGGTATAGGATCAAGGCGAGCCGATCTCAAAAGCGGCGCGAGATCGCGGACGGCGGTCGGGATTATACTATCGGCAGCGGCGGTCATAGCCCTTGCGGCGAGTCTGATCCCGATGCTGCTCCGGCGAGAGCCGACGCTCTGGGGACTGATCGCCGGAGCCGCGATGCTGGCGTTGGCGGTCGTGTTGTTCGTCGGCGGAGCAAAGGAGCGGCGCGAGCTTGCGGACCTGGACGAGGAGTTCGACGTCGATGCGCTCGAAGCAAAGCTGAACGAGCGAAACGCCGCGAACGAGGCAGCGAAGCTCGCGGGACTGGCGAGAGCCGACACGCAGTCGCGGCTGGACGAAGCGCTGTCCGAGGCAGCGCGCGAGTTCGGTCTGAAAGGCGACGTCGACGCCGGGCTTGAAAAGCTCCTCGCCGAGACTGAGGAGCGCGGGAAAGCCGTCGAGAGTCTCCGGGCGGAGTACGAAAAATGCTCGGGCCTGCTTGCGGGGATGCGCGAGCAGCTTGCGGGCTACGACGAGAGCGAGGTTCGCGGGCGGCTTGACGACAGCATCGACACGAGCGATATCGACGCGGCGAATCTCACGGCGATGCGGCGCGAGGCTGAGTTCACGGCAAAAAGCGCGGCGTCGCTCGAGCGGTTCTCGGCGCAGCTTGAGCGCGAGCTTGCCGGGCTCTATCCGACGGCGGAGGACGCGGCAAAGCTGAACGATCGGCTGAACGCGGCGAAGCTCGAGCAGAAAAAGCTCGACGCGAAGCTGAAAGCGCTGCAGCTTGCGGGAGAGATGCTGACAAAAGCGAGCGGCAAGCTCCGCGAGAGCGTCGCGCCGAGGCTTGCGTCGGAGGCCGGCGAGCTGCTCGGCAAAGCGACCGGCGGAAAGTACCGGGAGGTCGGCGTCGGCGGCGGGCTTGAGCTCACCTGCGCGGCGAGCGGCGGTCAGCGGAGCGTCGGCTGTCTGAGCGCGGGGACGCAGGACGCGGCGTATCTGGCGCTGCGGATGGCGCTCTGCGGGCTGGTATACCGGCGGGAGGCGCCGCCGATGGTGTACGACGAGAGCTTTTCCCGGATGGACGACGCCCGCTGTGCGGCGATGCTACGGATTGCGGGCGCGCGCGGCCAGAGCCTGATACTGACGGTCAGCGACCGCGAGGCGCGTCTTGCCGGGGCGCACACGCACACTGAAATTTAGAAAAGCCCACCCGAAAGGGTGAGCTTTTTTGCGCGCGGGCAAAAAAAGCCCCGCCCCCGTGAGGGGGCGAGGGGAGAATCACAATGAGGGATTACTTAACAACAACGGGGATCAGGAAGTAGCAAGACTGACCATCAAAGGTTACATTAATCTGAACCTTGTATTCGCCAGCAGCGAGCTTTGCAGCAGGAGTGTCAAACGGAGATTCAGGATTCTCAATGTCGTTAGATACGATAGAGTAGGAAACTACATTATCCTCTACGGTAAGTTTAACAGTGAAATTGCTCTTTCCAGCTTCGAATGCAGGATTACCGTCTGCCTTCTCAATCTTAACAGTAACATCGTAACCGGTACGATAAACATCAGTACCCTTAGTAATGGTCACAGTTGCATCCTTGTAGTCATCAGCAGTGAGACCAGTCCAAGGCTGAACGTCTTCAACATCTTTCTGCCAAGAAGTGAATGCTACTGCACCATTCTTGTCCTCTGCAACATAAACGCTACCTGCTACCTTTGCTTCGGTTGCGTCAGTGACGGTTGCGATAGCAGCATATTCAGTGCCAGATTTACCAGTCCACTTTGCGTTAACCTTAG
>CACXED010000173.1 GCA_902766575.1 uncultured Ruminococcus sp.
GCTCAAAAACGAAGGTCTTGATATGATTTTCGTCTCCGAAGGACGCAGCGGTGGAATCCATAGCCTTGAGACCGAGCGCGAGGATCTGCTTGTAGGAGATCTCCTTATACTTCAGAGCCTGAGGATCCTTCTTGGGATCGGCATTGTAGACGCCGTCGATGTTCTTGCCCATCAGTATCACGTCGGCGCCGATCTCAGCCGCGCGTACAGCCGCAGCCGTATCGGTCGAAAGGAACGGGATGCCGAGTCCTCCGCCGAGTATCACGACCCGACCCTTTTCAAGGTGAGAGACCGCGCGGTTGCGGATATAGGGCTCGGCGTACTGCTTCATTTCGACAGCGGTCATAACGCGGGTGTCGAGTCCGTTCTGCTCAAAGAAATCCTGAAGCGCCAGCGCGTTGATCGTCGTGGCGAGCATACCCATGTGATCAGCCCGTGTGCGGTCCATATTGGTTCCCTGACGTCCGCGCCAGATATTTCCGGCTCCGACGATGATGCAGACCTGAGTGCCGATCTCAACGCAGCGTTTTACGACCTTAGCGACGCGGTCGAGCATTTCATAGTCGAGGATCTGATGTCCGTTTTCCGACTTCGACGGCGCAAGAGCCTCTCCGGACAGTTTGAGAAGCACACGCTTGTACTTAGGTTTGATCGTTTCGCTCATAAAATTCCTCCGTTCAAAAAAATCATTCCATAAAGATTATAACTCAACATCGGCGTTTTGTAAAGTATTTTTTAGAAACTTTTACGTCTGAGCCCAATATTTTTTCACGGCGTTCACAGACGGTACAAGTTTACACAAAAATCCTGTCATAATTCGCGGCTGGGTATGGAATTATGACAGGATCGGTATTCGATTTAGTTGCCGGCGGTCAGCTTAGCGACTTCCTCAGCGAGGTTGTCCTCACGCTTCTGGAGACCTTCGCCCTTTTCGAAACGAACGAAGCTGTCAATAGCGATCTTGCCGCCGAGAGTCTTTGCGACAGAGTCGACATACTTTGCGACGGTAAGAGAATCGTCCTTGACATAAGCCTGCTCGGAGAGGCAGTTGTTCTCGTAGAACTTGCCGAGTCTGCCGAGAACCATCTTCTCGATGATCTGAGCGGGCTTGTTCTTGTTCTTCTCGTCGTTGGCGATCTGGGTCATGAGGACCTGCTTCTCCTCGTCGAGAGCCGACTGAGGAACGTCCTCCTTGTTAGCGTAGGTCGCGTTCATAGCCGCGCACTGGAGAGCGACGTTGTGAGCGCACTCGGCGAACTCAGCGTTGTCAGCCGCGATGCCGTCCAGATTGAACTTGACGATGACGCCGATGCTTCCTCCGCCGTGAACGTAGGTGGAGACAGCGCCGTCGACGATGACGAAGCGGCGGATGTTGAGCTTTTCGCCGATGATGAAGGTCTGCTCCTTCATAGCGGCGTCTACGGTCTCGTCGGAGCCTGCGAGCTTGCAGGAGTTGAGAGCCTCAACGTCTGCGGGCTTGTTTACGAGGATGGTGTCGAGGAGCTTGCCGACGAACGCCTGGAACTTCTCGTTCTTAGCGACGAAGTCGGACTCGGAGTTGACCTCGATCATAGCTGCGCAGCCGTTGCCTTCCTTGATAGCGACGATGCCCTCAGCGGCGATTCTGTCAGCTTTCTTAGCGGCGACCTGAAGTCCTCTTTCGCGGAGAACCTTGATAGCCTCGTCCATATTGCCGTCAGCCTCAACGAGCGCCTTCTTGCACTCCATCATGCCGCAGCCGGTCTTTGCGCGGAGAGCCGCGACGTCCTTTGCAGAAATGTTTGCCATTTTATTTATTCCTCCGAAATTCAAGCGTTCTCGGTCTCATCAGCCGCGTCTGCGTCGTCGGCAGACTCAGCGGCGCCCTGCTCGCCCTGCTTGCCTTCGATGATAGCGTCGGCGATAACGGACGAGATGAGCTTGATAGCGCGGATAGCGTCGTCGTTGCCGGGAATGATATAGTCGGCGTCGTCGGGATCGCAGTTGGTGTCGACGATAGCGATTACCGGGATGCCGAGCTTCTTAGCCTCGAGAACGGCGATGTGCTCCTTGCGGGGATCGACGATGAATACAGCGTCGGGGAGTCTGTCCATA
>CACXED010000174.1 GCA_902766575.1 uncultured Ruminococcus sp.
ATCGAAAACGGCGCGCCCTCGGTCAGATATGTCAACGCCTGCTACGAAAACGGCGCGTTTTATATCATCACCTACGCGCGCTCGGGAAAAATGCGTCAGATCGAAGCCGACAAAAGAGTCGCGATAGCCGGCGAATGGTTCACCGCTCACGGAGTCGGGGAGAATCTCGGCTTCTTTGGAAAAGAGGAAAACCGCGAGCTCGCAAAAAGACTGAGAGCCGTCTTTGCCGGATGGATAGACAACGGGCACAGCGATCTCAAAGATGAAAATACCATTATCCTCCGGGTGGAGCTTACAGACGGACTTCTGCTTTCACACGGCAGGAGGTACGAGCTCTGAGCACAGCCTCCGGCTTAAAAATTTGGAGAGACAAAACTTTATGAACGATACAAATCCACCCGCTTTTTCGCATTATTCGGTGCTGCTCTCCGAGACGATAGACGGGCTTATGGTAAAGCCGGACGGCGTTTATGTCGACTGCACGCTCGGCGGCGGAGGTCATTCGCTCGAGATTCTTAAGCGTCTCGATACCGGGCGGCTCATCGCCGTGGATCAGGACGCCGACGCGATCGCCGCGTCAAAGCTGAGACTGGCTGAATATCTGCCGAAAATCACCTTTGTACACGATAACTTTTCGAATATAGGACAAAATCTCGCAGAGCTCGGAGTCGACGGGATCGACGGCGCGGTGATAGATCTCGGCGTCTCGTCCTATCAGCTCGACACGCCCGAGCGCGGCTTTTCGTATATGCACGACGCGCCGCTCGACATGAGAATGGATCCCGGGACTGCGCTCACCGCAAGAGAGGTAGTCAACACCTACGACGAGGAGCGGCTGAAAAAGCTGATCTTCGACTACAGCGAGGAGCGCTTCGCCGGACGCATCGCCGCTAAAATCTGCGCCGCCAGAGCCGAAAAGCCGATCGAGACCACCTTTGAGCTCGTCGACGTCATCCGTTCTGCGATCCCGGCAAAGGCGCGCGAGGACGGCCCTCATCCCGCAAAGCGCACCTTTCAGGCGATCAGGATCGAGGTCAATTCCGAGCTCTCGGTCATCGAGCCGACGCTGAGAGCGCTTGCCGACGCGCTTAAGCCGGGCGGCAGACTCGCCGTGATAACCTTCCACTCGCTCGAGGACAGGATAGTCAAGCAGACCTTTGCGGAGCTTTCAAGGGGCTGCACCTGTCCGCCGGACTTCCCGGTCTGCGTCTGCGGCAAAAAGCCGGTGATAAAGCTGACGACTCACAAGCCGATACTCCCATCCGAGCGCGAGCTTTGTGAAAATCCGCGCTCGAGAAGCGCAAAGCTCCGCATAGCCGAAAAGCTCTGAGCCCACCCGGCTCTCTTTCGCGAAAGGAATTTTAAGAATGACTGATACCGCTTCGAAACAAGCGAAAACACAAAAATCGAATAACGGTATGCGGTCTACGCATCCCGCCTATTCCGAATACGGCTGGAGCGACATCGCCGGACAGTCCTCCGGACGCACGGAGGGTCAGCAGCCTCGGGTGAATCCGAATCAGACGCGACCGACTCAGCCCATTCGTCAGGGAGCGAATCAGGCTCAGCGACCGCAGCGCGCGAACAGCTACGCCGCTTCAGCCGCAGCTCCGGCGCGCGCCAACCGTCCGGTCAGCGCTCCGGTCGATCCCCGGAGCCGTCGGCAGGGCTCGTCCGCCGGGCAGACGAGAGGCTCGGATCCGAGACGCGAAGCCGAGCATCGACGCGAAGCCGAGCATCGCCGCGAAGCCGAGCTGAGACGCGAAGCCAAGCAGCGGCGCGAGGCTGAGCAAAGACGCGAGAACGCGAGACGGCTCGCCGACGAGGCAAAAAAGCGCACCGAAGCCGCGGCCAGGGAAGCCGCCCGTCAGGCGAAAAAGGCGCAGGCCAAGGCGCTCCAGGCGCTGAGAGAGCTCAACACGATAAAATCCGACAGCCGGTATACCTTCCCGCTGTCGATAATCCTGACCGCGCTGGCATTTACCGTGCTCGTCCTTGCGATAGTCACGACGTCGGTGCGGATAAGCGAGATTACCACCGAGAATTCGGCGCTCAAGCGCACCTACGACTCGCTGACCGCCGAGGAGGATAAGCTGAGAATGGAGCTCGAGGTGCGCGACGATCTCAGAACGGTCGAGAACCTCGCAAAGAACGAGTACGGCATGGTCAAGCAGGATCAGGTCGAGCGCTATTATCTCAAGACCTATCAGTCCGACCGGATCGAGCTCGTCGAGGAGACCGAGGAGGAAAAGTCGGGCGTGCTTGACGGCATTGCATCGCTGTTCCGCTCGATCGGAGACAGAATACTGTCATTTTTCGGAAAATGATCAAATAGAATATCCTGAGTCAGTTCAAAGAGCAAGCGCCGCCGGAGTCCGAGACTTGCTCTTTGACCGTTTTGTACAGAAAGTGAGGTAAATCAATGGCGTCTGTAAGACAGCGGAACCGAATCAACGGCCGCATCGTCGCGTTTGTCATAATGGTCGCGGCGTGCTGGGTATTGCTGATAATCCGCCTGTTTTCGCTTCAGGTCGTGAACCATGACAAGTATCAGCAGATAGTCATGAATCAGCTCGTCCGCGAGACCAGCACCACGCCCGAGCGCGGCAAGATCTACGACTCCAACGGAAATCTGCTCGTCACAAACACGACCGTCTACCGCGTTTTCATCTCGCCCTACGATATCGCGGGGGGAGACGATGTCTTCGGCGAGATCCCCGAGGAGGATCTCGATATGACGCTCGCGGTCATGGCTTCGTCAATGCCGCAGAACGAGAACGCGATCCTCATCGCCAGAAAGTGCGAGGAGGTGCTCGGCGTCGACTACGACACTATCATAGAAAAGGCAAAGAAGGTCACTCGCCGCGACGAGACTATAAAGAAGAACGTCGACCCCGATACCGCCGCGATACTCCGCGAGTTCATCAGCGAGAACGGCCTTACCAATAAGCTCTGCCTCTCCGCCGAGTCAAAGCGCTACTACTGCTACGGCGATCTCGCCTGCCATGTGCTCGGCTTCACGAACTCGGACGGCGACGGCGTTTACGGCGTCGAGTCGACCTACAACGACTATCTCAAGGGCGTTTCGGGCAAGTATATAACCGCCCGCGACGCGCTTCTCAAGGATATGCCATTTAAGTACGAGAGCTACGTCGGCGCTGAAAACGGCGCGAATCTCGTCGTCACGATAGATCTGCGGCTTCAGTACGAGCTGGAAAATCAGCTCAAGGCGGCTTATGAGTCGGCTCAGCCCTCGGAGCGCGTCTGCGGACTCGCGATGGATCCCAACACCGGAGCGGTACTCGCAATGGCGGTCTATCCCAATTTCGACTGCAACAGCCCCTACGAGCTCGCCGAGGAATTTTTCGCCGAGCTTTCCGAGTCGGGCTACGCCGAGGAATCGGACGAATACTCCTCGCTCAAAACCTCGCTCATCTATAAGATGTGGAACAACAAGGTCGTCAGCGAAACCTACGAGCCCGGCTCGACCTTCAAGGTCATTACCGCTTCGATCGGTCTTGAGGAGGACGTTGTAAAGCCCGACGATCACTTCTACTGCTCGGGAAGCTATAAAGGCGAGGGCTTTTCGTCGTCGATAAGCTGTCACCGCACCACCGGACACGGAGACGTGACCTTTGCCCGCGGACTTCAGCAGTCCTGCAACCCGACGATGATGCAGCTCATCGAGCGGATCGGCAGAAGCACCTTCTATAAATACTTCAAGGCTTTCGGCTACACCGGGCGCACCGGAATCGACCTCCCCGGCGAGGCTTACGGAATGTATCACGAGGAGGAGGCCATGCACGCCACCGAGCTTGCGGTCTACTCCT
Organism: uncultured Ruminococcus sp.; assembly: GCA_902766575.1. GTDB lineage: Bacteria > Bacillota > Clostridia > Oscillospirales > CAG-272 > Flemingiibacterium. Next base: position 3,831 of record CACXED010000174.1, read on the forward strand.
TCGGTCAGACCTTCAAATGCACTCCGCTGCAGCAGCTCACCGCGATATGCACCGTCGCGAACGGCGGCTATCTCGTGACGCCGCACGTCCTCAAGGAGATGGTCGACGACGACGGAAACGTCATCTACAGCTACGAACCCGAGGAAAAGCTCCAGATACTCAGCGAGGAGACCTGCAAGACCGTCTCGTCGATCCTCGCCGAAGGCGTCGCTACCGACGGAGGAGCCAAGAACACCTACGTCAAGGGCTACAGCATCGCCGGCAAGACCGGAACCTCTCAGAAGCAGGATAAATGGGTCTTTCAGTACGACGAGGAGGGCAATGTTATCCCCGGAAGCGGTGAGCGCCCCTACCGAATCGGCTCCACGATGGCTTTTGCTCCCGCCGACGACCCGCAGATCGCCGTGCTAATCATGGTCGACGAGCCTACGAGCGGTAACTCCTACGGAAGCGTCGTTGCGGCTCCATACATCGCGAAGTTCCTCGAGGCGGCTCTGCCTTATCTCGGAATCGACCCGGTCTACACCGAAGCGGAGCTTGAACAGCTCGACGTCGGTATAGCCAATCTGGTCGGACTCGACTTTGACGACGCCTGCCTCTACCTTGCAAACCGCAAGCTGGAGTTCGTCAAGGTCGGCAAGGGCAACAAGGTCACGGCTCAGTCTCCCGTCGGCGGAAGCCGTCTGCTCACCGAGAGCGGAAAGGTCTACCTCTACACCGACGAGACCATGCCCGAGGACAATATAGCCGTTCCGGACGTTATGAATATGTCGGCGTCGGCGGCAAACAAGCTGATAATCAACTCTAAGCTGAATATCAAGATCGAGGGCGCTACAAACTACAACGACAGCGGAGGAGCGGTCGTCGTCGCTCAGTCGCCCGAAGCCGGTACGATGGTCACAAAGGGAACCATCGTCACCGTCGAGTTCCGTCACATGGACGGCACCGACTGACGCGCTGCATATTTTCTCCTACTCATACGTAAATATTGGTAACGATATTTTACATAAGTGAGGGGAATATATGGCAAAATTATCCGCGCTTCTTTCCCGCGTGAAGATAAAGTCGGCAAGGCTTGCCGATCCCGACCGGGAGGTCGGAGCGCTCTGCACCGACTCCTTTGGAGTCTCTGAGGGCGACGCCTTTATCTGCGTTCCGGGAACTCAGCACGACGGGCATGACTTTATCTGCATCGCCCACGACAGAGGAGCCTCGCTCATCATCGCCGAGCGCATGACGCCCTATCTCGAAGCGCATGACGAACTCGACTGCGTGATAGTCGAAAACACCCGGCTCGCGGCGGCTCAGATGTGGAACGAGCTCTGCGGCAGACCCTCCGACAGGATGATCTTCGTCGCAGTCACCGGAACCAACGGAAAGACCTCCACGACCTATCTCATGCGGGAGATCTTCAAAGCGGCGGGCTATGTCACCGGGCTTATCGGGACGGTCAAGTGCATCTCGGGCGAGCGCACCGACATAATCGGCGAGAGCGGCGTCAACTCAATGACCACTCCGCCGCCCGAAAAGCTCTATCCCGAGCTTGCCCGCATGGCTGACGAGGGAGTTGAGATAGTCTTTCTCGAAGCCTCGTCCCACGCGCTCTCGCAGTACAGGCTCGACCCGATCGGCTTTGAGCTCGCGGTCTTTACAAATCTGACACCGGAGCATCTCGACTATCACGGCACGATGGAGAATTACTTCGCGTCAAAGCGCAGGCTTCTGGAGCTTTCCCGGACTGCGGCGGTCAACCTCGACGACGAATGGTTCAAAAACCTCGCCGATGGGAGCATCCCGACCGTCACATATTCGGCAAAACGGGACGCCGACTTCAGGGCTGTCGATTCGAGCTGCCGCATCGGCGGTGAGAGCGGGATAAGCTATACTCTGGTCGAAAACGGCGCGCACTATCCGATAACCTGCCCGATACCCGGCGAGTTCACGGTATACAACACGCTGGCTGCGGCGACGGCGGCGAGACTTTTCGGGATAAAGCCCGGGATCATACAGAAAGCGCTCGCCGTATGCCCGCAGATCCCCGGCAGGATGGAGCGGCTCGAAATACCGGAGAAGCTCGGGTTTGAGGTCTACATCGACTACGCGCACACTCCGGACGCGCTCGAGCGGGCGCTCGGGACGCTCCGACGCCGCAGAGGCGAGGGCGGACGGCTGATCGCCGTGTTCGGCTGCGGAGGCGACCGGGATAAATCAAAGCGTCCCGTGATGGGCAGGATAGCCGCAGGGCTCGCCGATCTCGTCATAATCACCGGCGACAACAGCCGTACCGAGAATCCCCGCTCGATAATCTTCGACATCGTTCACGGAATCCCGGACCGCTCGCGCTGCCGGGTGATAGAGCGTCGCGAAGCGGCGATCAGAGCGGCTCTCGGCGAAGCCCGACCCGGCGACGTCGTGCTCCTTGCCGGAAAGGGACACGAGGATTACGAGATAGATTCCTCCGGAAAGCACCCATTCTCCGAGAAAAATATCGTCCTTGACGCGCTCGGAGAAAAATTCTGAAAACGGATTTTGAAAGCTCGGCGGTTTTCGTGCAGCTTTTGTATATAAATAGAAATGTAAAACCGTAAGTTTCTGCGAAATGTAAAACCGTAAGTTACTACGAAAGGTAAGGTCTTTAAAATGAGCATCAGGTTCAAAAGAGATATTTTCACTGTGAGCGAGCTCGCGGCGCTGCTCGGGACGAAAAACGACAGCCGCGTCGGTATCGGCAGCGTCACGACCGACTCGCGCGAGACCGAATCCGGAGCGCTTTTCATCGCTCTCAAGGGCGAGCGCTTTGACGGTCACGACTATATCCCGCAGGCGATCGCGAGAGGCGCCGCGGCGGTCATCGCCGAGCGGATCCCGGATGCGCTCTCCGAGGAGGAGGCTTCAAAGGTGATCGTCGTAAAGAGCTCGCTCGACGCGCTCGGACGGGTCGCCAAGGCCTACAAGTCGAGGATCAGACCCCGGACTATAGCCGTCACCGGAAGCGTCGGAAAGACGACCACCAAGGAGTTTGTCTACGCCGTCGCCAGCGCGCGCTACCTCGCTCACAAGACCGAGGGAAATTTCAACAACGAGATAGGTATGCCGCTGTCGGTGCTCAGTATGCCCGAGACCGCTCAGGTCTGCGTCCTCGAGATGGGCATGAGTCAGGCGGGAGAGATCTCCCGGATGACGAGAATCGCCAATCCCGACATCGCGATAATCACCAATATCGGAAACTCGCATATCGAAAATCTCGGCTCGAGGGAGAATATCTGCAAAGCGAAGCTCGAGATAACCGAGGGCATGAACCCGGACGGCTATGTAATACTCAACGCCGACGAGCCGATGCTCTTTGCTCAGAAGGAAAAGCTCGCGCAGAACCTGATATTCGTCTCGCTGCAGAATCCGCTTGCCGACTACCGGGCGCTCAACATCCGCGAGTACGAGGACAGCACCGAGTTCGATCTCGTCGCCGGAAAGCGCGTCGTAACCAACGTCAGGATCCCGACTATCGGTCGGCACAACGTCTACGACGCGACCTACGCCTTTGCGGTCGGAGTGCTGCTCGGCATGAGCGACGACGAGATCAAGCGCGGGCTGATGTCCTTCAGGAACACCGGTATGCGGCAGAATATCTACGAGTACGGCGGAGTAACGCTCATCGAGGACTGCTACAACGCCGGCCCCGAGTCGATGAAAGCGGCGGTCGAGGTGCTTGCAAAGCTCGCGAGCAAGAATCACTGCGACTCGATAGCCGTCCTCGGCGATATGAGAGAGCTTGGCGAATACTCAAAGCAGCTCCACATGGAGATCGGAACGCTTGTCGCGTCGCGGCACATATCCTATCTCGTCACCTTTGGCAGAGAGGCGGAGAACATCGCGCTCGGAGCGATCAACCACGCCTTCAAGGCAGACAACATCAGCATCAACACCAACATCGAAAATCCCGCGGCGGCTGCAAAGGTCATATTTGATCTTACAAAGCGCGGCGACGCGATTCTTTTCAAGGCGAGCCGCGCGGTCAGGCTCGAGCGCGTGATAGACGAGCTCAAGAAGCTGCTCGACGGCAGAATACAGGCCTGAAACGACAACCGGAGAAGCTCAAATTATGATCAAATACTTTCTGACAGCGCTCGTACTCACATTTGTTATCACCGCGGTATCCGCCCGGATACTGATCCCAAAGCTCAAGAGCATGAAGCTCGGGCAGCAGATACTCGATATCGGCCCGCGCTGGCACAAGAGCAAGGAGGGAACTCCTACGATGGGCGGCATCAGCTTCATCATCGCGTCGGCGCTGACCTTTGTGCTGATCGCCGTTATCATGTACAAGAACGGCGACTCGGCGGGGCTTGAAAAGTCGGTGATAGTAATGCTGATGGCGATAGCCAACGGCGCGGTAGGAGTCGTGGACGACCTTACCAAATTCAAGAATCATCGCAACGAGGGGCTTACGGCCTCGCAGAAATATCTGCTCCAGCTTATCTGCGCGGGAGCCTTTCTCGCGGCGCTCAAGCTGACCGGAAATCTGACGACCGAGCTCTATATCCCCTATTTCGGAGTCCGGATCGAGCTTGGGATATTCTACTATATCCTGTCGATACTGCTCATAACCGGCATTGTCAACGCGGTGAACCTCACCGACGGTATAGACGGGCTTGCGAGCACTGTGACGCTTGCGGTCGGAGGCTTTTTTGCGGTCGCTGCGTTCAGGCTCGGGATGCTTCCGGAGGCGGTGCTTTCGGGGATCACGATCGGAGCCTGCCTCGGCTTCCTCGTCTATAACTTCTATCCGGCGAGGGTTTTCATGGGCGATACCGGCTCGCTTTTCCTCGGAGGGCTGGTGATCGGGATGGGCTACACGCTCGGGAATCCGCTGCTCGTGATAATCGTCGGGATAGTCTACATCTGCGAGGCGCTCTCGGTCATGATACAGGTGAGCTACTTCAAGCTCACTCACGGCAAGCGCTTCTTCAAAATGGCGCCGATACACCATCACTTTGAAAAGTGCGGCTGGTCGGAGCTGAAGATCGTCGGAGTTTTCGCGCTCGTGACGGTCATTGCGGGAATAATCGCGTATCCGGGGCTCTTTTGACAGACGTCCCGATTTCAACTAACGGAGGTGAGCGGCTTGCAGAATGGTCGCGGCGATCAGAGCGATCGGGGCAGCTATAATTATACCGCCGCGTCGGGACAAAAGTCCCGATCCGGCGCAAACAACAGTTCCGCTCCGGCAGGCACGGCTCAGTCTCAGCCGAACCGGAGCGGCGCTCAGGGACAGCCGAACAGGCAGGGCTCGGGACGTCAGCCCGGAGCGGCAAATAATACTCAGAACGGAGCGCCGGGACAGCGCTCAGCGTCGGGACAGCGGAATATGTCCGCGCAGAACACGTCGGCGCAGGGAAGCGCTCAGAACCGGCAGAATCCCCCCTCGCAGAACAGCAGAGCCGCGGGACGTCAGAACGGCGGCTCGGGCAGTCAGTCTGTGGTCAGGAGCGGCGAGCGTCGGGTCTCGGACGGCAGCGGGCGACGCGGCAGACGCGGAGGGCTCGTCGGCTACTGGAAGGGCGTTTTCAGCCTGTCTCAGGGCGAGATCGAGCGCAGCGCCGTCGTACCCCGCGAGGTCGGCGGATTTGACTATGTTTTCCTGATAATCGTGCTCGTGCTGCTCGCCTTCGGAACGGTCATGGTCTATTCGGCGAGCTACGCCTACTCGAGCACCCGCTACGGCGACAGCTACTATATTATCACCCGTCAGGCGATCTTCGTCGTCATCGGAATTGTGCTGATGGTCATAGCGATGTTCGTAAAGCCCGACTTCTATAAAAAAGTCGCGCCGCTTATCTACATAGTCTGCTTTGTCATGCTCTGCCTTGTGCCGATACCCGGCATCGGAGTCGTCAAAAAGGGCGCGAGACGCTGGATTAACATCGGCGTCGACGTGCAGCCCTCAGAGGCGATGAAATTCGGACTGGCGATAATGCTCGCGTGGTATTTCGACAAGTACCGGGAGCGGATACAGAACTACAAAAATTTCTGGCGCGCCTCGTTTTTCGGGGATTTTGTGCCTTACGCGATAGTCGGAGTCACCTGTCTTTTGATCGTCCTTGAGAAGCATCTTTCGGGAACGGTCATAATGTTCCTGATCGGAACGCTGGTCATCTTTGCCGGAGGAGCGCTCAAGCGCTGGATCTTCGGGCTTTTCGGAGCCGGAGCGGCGGCGCTTCTGGTGCTCGGTCTGTTCACCGACTACACAAAGCGGCGGTTTGACCTCTGGCTGCATCCCGAGGATTATCCGCTTGACGGCGGCTGGCAGACGCTTCAGGGACTGTACGCCATCGGCTCGGGCGGATTCTTCGGAGTCGGCATCGGAGAGAGCCGTCAGAAGCATATGTACGTCTCGGAGCCGCAGAACGACTTCATTTTCACGATAGTCTGCGAGGAGCTCGGCTTTATCGGAGCGGTAGCGGTGATAGCGCTTTTCATGCTGTTCATCTACCGCGGGATAGTCATCGCGATGCGCGCGCCCGACACCTTTTCGTCGCTGCTTGTCACGGGTATCGTCGGCAAGGTCGCGATACAGGCGCTGCTGAACATAGCCGTCGTCACGGCGTCGATACCCAACACCGGCATTTCGCTGCCCTTCTTCTCGTACGGCGGAACGTCGCTGTGCATACTTATGGCTGAGATGGGAGTCGTGCTCTCGATCTCGCGCTACTCAAAACAGCGAAGATAGCTTTCGCACCGTATCAATAAGGAGAATTTCAATGAGAGTATTAGTCACCGGCGGAGGAACCGGCGGTCACGTCAACCCCGCCATTGCCATCGCGGGCAATATCCGCGAAAATCAGCCCGGCTCGGAGATCGCCTTTGTCGGCACATCCCACGGCATCGAGAACAAGCTCGTCCCAAAGGAGGGCTACAGGCTCTATCACGTCGAGGTGCAGGGCTTCAAGCGCAGGCTCACGCCATATAATATCAAATCGGCGTGGCTCGCCCTCACGTCGCCCATGAAGGCGAAGAAGCTGATCCGGGAGTTTAAGCCCGATCTTGTCGTCGGCACCGGAGGCTATGTGAGCTGGCCGCTGCTCAAAGCCGCGTCGGCGATGGGCGTCCCCACCGCCGTTCACGAGTCGAACGCCATTCCCGGCGTCGCCGTGAAGATGCTCGCGCGCTATGTCGACCGGATCTACGTCAATTTCGACGCGACGGCAAGGGCGCTCGGGGACGAGTACGCGCCGAAGATCCTCAAGGTCGGAAATCCGATCAAGCCCGAGTTCGCGTCGCTCGACTACAGGGCGGCGAGAGAAAAGCTGGGGATAACCGGAAAATACGAGACCTTTCTGCTCTCCTACGGCGGAAGCATGGGCGCGGAAAAGGTCAACGACGAGATGCTCGCGCTGATGCGGGACTTCACGTCAAAGCATCCCGAGATTCTGCACGTCCACGCCACCGGAGCTATCGAGCACGAGGCGGCTCAGGCCAAATTCAATGAATACGGGCTTGAAAAATTTGAAAACCTCAGACTGCTCGAGTATATTTACGATATGCCGCTCGAAATGGCGGCTGCGGACGTGGTGGTCAGCCGGGCGGGCGCTATGACGCTCTCGGAGCTGGCTGTGCTCGGTAAGTGCTGCGTGCTGATACCGTCGCCTCACGTCACCGACAATCACCAGTACAAGAACGCCAAGGTGCTCGCCGACGCCGGAGCGGCTCTGCTTTTCGAGGAGAAGGAGCTTAGCGACGGCGTGCTGACAGGGGCGATCGGCGGGCTGCTCTCCGACTCGGGACGGCGCTCGGCAATGGAGGAGAATATCAGGAAATTCGCGCTCCCGGACGCCAATCGGGATATCTATCTCGATCTCATGAAGCTCGCGTCCAAAAAATAACGCATAAATATACGGGAATTGACTTGACTTTTCAAAGGTCGGTATGATATAATATATTGTATAAGCGGCAGTGTGTCCATTTGCGGCAGAACGGAGGACTGCGGACGGAGGAAAAATGAACAGCTATGCAAACGAGCGCACGGATGAGCGTTTTTCCGACGTCGACCGGAGCGAGCTTCATGAAATTAAAAGCAGAGAGAGTCTCCGGCGGTTTCAGCGCAATAACCGCATTCGCAAGAGTCTGGGACGGCTTTTTCAGATACTGATATTTGTCCTGATAGTCTCGGTGTTTGCCGCCGTTTGCGTCACAAAGGTCTTTGTCATCAAAAACGTCGAGGTCGTAGGCACAGACAGGTATACGGGAGACGAGCTGCTCGCTCTCATCGGAGCTTCAAAGGGCGACAGCCTTTATTCGGTCGGCTCGGGAGAAGCGGCTTCGCTGCCCTCAAAGCTGTCCTTTGTCAGATCGGCGCGCATTACAAGAAAGCTCCCGCAGACGCTGATCGTCACGCTCACCGAGGACGAGCCGAGCTATTACTGCGAGCTCTTTGGCGAGTATTTCCTGCTTTCAGACAATCTGCGGGTGCTCGACAGAGTTTACGACGAGGCCGACTGCGGCGAGGGGCTAATACGGCTCGAGCTGCCCATGGTCGACAAGGCTGTGGTGGGAGATATCGTCGCGTTTGACAACGAGTCGGATCTCAGATACGTGCTCGCGTATCTTTCCGCGCTTGAATCGAGCCCGGTGTACGGGCTGGTCGACGCCTTTGACCTCAGGGACAAGTTTGATCTCGCAATGATCTGCGAGTCGAAATATCTCGTCGAGCTCGCCGACGGCGAGGAGCTTTCGACCAAGCTGACCACTCTGGCGCAGGTGCTCTCGCACGAGGCTATGCAGGATAAGGGCAAGGCGAGGATAGATCTCTCCGATCCCTCAAGGGCGAGCGCGATATTCGACATCAAAGGTGATGTCACATTTGAAAATTTATCGTAAATATACTATGAATTTTCAAAAAACCGCTTGAAAATCCGGCGAAATAATATTATCATATAATATATAGTATTTTTGTTTGAATTTTTGAAAACAGGACGACAGTCTGTAAGACAATGAATCAGGAGGATATAAAAATGGCATACGAACTCGATGAGAACTTCGACAGCGGCGTGAACATAAAAGTGGTGGGCGTCGGCGGCGGCGGAAACAACGCGGTCAACCGCATGATCTCTACAAATATCCGCGGCGTTGAATTTATCGCGATAAATACCGACAAGCAGGCGCTTATCAATTCGAGCGCAACAAACAAGATAGCCATCGGCGAAAAGCGCACCAAGGGTCACGGCGCCGGTTCCAATCCCGAGGTGGGCGCTCAGGCTGCCGAAGAAAGCATCGAGGATATCAAGGCTGCCATCAGCGGCGCGGATATGGTCTTTATCACCGCCGGAATGGGCGGCGGAACCGGCACCGGAGCCGCTCCCGTCGTCGCCAAGGCGGCTAAGGACATGGGCATCCTCACGGTCGGCGTCGTCACCAAGCCCTTCGCTTTTGAGGGCAAGAGACGCATGAGCCAGGCTGAGGACGGCATCAAGAAGCTCATTGAGTCGGTCGACTCGCTGGTCATCATCCCCAACGAGCGCCTCAAGGAGGTCTCCGACACCCGCATAACCCTGATGAACGCTTTCACCGAAGCGGACGATGTGCTCCGTCACGGCGTTCAGTCGATCTCCGACCTCATCAACGAGACCGGACTTGTCAACCTCGACTTTGCGGACGTTTCGGCAATCATGCTCAACGCGGGCTACGCTCACATGGGCGTCGGCTCGGCAACCGGCAAGGACAAGGCTACTCTCGCGGCAAAGGCGGCAATCTCAAGCCCGCTGCTCGAGACCTCTATCGCCGGAGCGCGCGGAATCATCATCAACGTCACCGGCTCGCCCGATATCGGACTTGAGGAGGTCGACATCGCTTCCTCGATGGTCAGGGAGGAAGCTCATCCCGACGCGAACATAATCTGGGGCGCGGTCCTTGATCCGAGCCTTGAGGACGAGATGCAGGTCACTGTCATCGCCACCGGCTTTGACAACGCTCCCAAGTCGATGCAGAACACTATAGCGGCTCAGAAGGCTGCTGCCGAAGCGGCTGCTCAGAAGGCTGCCGAGGCTGAAAAGGCTGCGGCTGAGGCTGCAAAGGCTGAGGAGGAGAAGAAGACCGCCGAGGCTGAAAAGAAGGACAAGCCCGACGAGCTCATCTCCGACGACGATTTCGGCGAGATCCTCGGCATCCTCCAGAAGAACAGACG